>JBBRMC010000106.1:0-9148 GCA_038231055.1 Leptolyngbyales cyanobacterium | reverse complement strand
CTCAACAGAAGGGTGTGACTCGATCAATCAGGCTCTTTTGAGCAATCAATTCAGAGTCGCTATAGGAGTGACCGATAGCGATCGAATCGATCGCTTTAGGGCGGCTGGCTCGGTTCACAATTTTTATCTCTTCTGCATTTGGCGCTTTGGGCAGTGACCGAGATCGGAGTCTTAGTCGGATGTCAAGCCAAACATTTAATTCAGCCCAAACTATTGCAGAGAGTCGCAGCCTTTGCCATCGTTGACGTTAGGCTTCTGATTAAGCCGTAAGTCGGAATAGCTCTCTAGACAAGTATTTGTGTTGTCATTCCCTAAACCTCATAATGCGAAGCCCATCTGCTCGTTTTTACGCCGTTCTGTCGATCGGGGTTGCCCTTCTCACTATCGCCCTTAAATTTGGTGCCTATCGATTAACAGGTTCAATCGGATTGCTTTCCGACGCACTGGAATCCGTTGTCAATTTAGTTGCGGCGAGCGTGGCAGTGTGGGCGATCACTTACGCGGCGAAACCTGCCGATGACACTCACGCCTTTGGACATTCCAAAGCCGAATATTTTTCGAGTGGCGTGGAAGGGGCATTAATTTTAGTAGCAGCCGTGAGTATTACGATCGCCGCTTGGGAACGTCTTTTCCATCCTCAACCGCTAGAGCAACTGGGAATTGGACTGGGGTTAACGCTGATTGCAACCGCGCTAAATGGGGCATTGGCGTTCAAAATGCTACAGGCGGGGAAGCAATTGCGCTCCATCACGTTACGGGCAGATGCTCATCACCTGCTAACGGATGTGTGGACTTCAGTTGGAGTTTTCGTAGGCGTGATGCTGGTGAAGCTGACGGGTTGGCTGGTGCTTGATCCGATCATTGCCCTCGTGGTGGCTGCTAATATTGTTTGGGTAGGCTTCAAACTCTTGCGCGAAACGGGAACGGGACTTCTCGATGCGTCTTTGCCAGGAGACGAACAACATCTGATTACTGAAATCTTTCTCCCTTATCAAGCGCAAGGCATTCAGTTTCATGCGCTGAGAACGCGGGTCGCGGGAACTCGTCGATTCATCAACTTTCACATCTTGGTGCCGGGGGAATGGACGGTGCAGCAGGGACACGATCTTTGCGAAGAGATTGAACTCAGCATCATTCGGGCGCTGCCAGGATCTTCTGTTTTCACCCACTTGGAGCCAGCAGAAGACCCAGTATCCTGGGACGATCGTGGCTTAGACCGCAAAACAAAATCGTCTGACGAATGAAGCATCCTCGATCGAAGCAACCATTCAGACTCTTCTTGAAGCTTCCATCCGAATCTGTAAGTCAGCTAAGAAATCCACATATTTAGAGCAAACTGACTTGCAAAAGTACTTAGAACGATTCCGCAGAATGCCAAAATAGACAAACTCCACGCCTGATATTGGGCGAGTAATCCAAACGTCATGATTCGGAGAGAAAGGGAATCAAACCCTTGTCCGTAAGGACAATTTATTTCATCACGCCTCTATTGCTAACATTCGTTTGATGTTGCGTTTAGCTTAGTCCCTTTCTCAGACATCCTCTGAAACCATTGCAAGGTCTGAGTATTCGTACTTTCCTCGACGATCGTTGACTTTGATCTCTAGCAGATCAGCCAGCATATTAAAAGAATCTGAGAGTAAATTGACTTTAGAAGATTTCTGCTGGTGTTCGCCTGAGACAACAGCAGAAATTTCCTTAATAGAGTATCCATATTTCATTGCTAAATAAATCAGTTCAACATCAAATGAAAATCCAGTCATTGTTTGCTTAAAGAACAGCACTCTTGCTGAATCCCGCTTAAATCCTTTTAGTCCAGCTTGCATATCACGATAGGGTAAGTTAAGCAATCTTCTAGATGCTGAATTAAAGAGCCTGCCAGCAATTTTACGACTCAAGTTCATTCCCTCTGCATTTCTTGAATCAAAGCTACGACAGCCAATCACAATGTCAAAGTTCTGTAATTCAGCAACTAACAGCTCTAAATATTCTAACGAGTAAGCTAAATCACTATCCAGATAGCAAATATAGTCTCCGTCGGCGTGTGCAATTCCTCGCTTAACTGCGTACCCTTTGCCACCGCGAAAGCCGTAAGAGAGTAGTTGAATTTGCTGAGTGTCTGTTGCGCTAAGCGTTAAATCTAAAAAACGTTTTGTTTCATCAATTGAGCCATCATCAACAAAAAGAAAATAATAATTAGGATGTGTTCGTGAGTACTCTAGAACAGCATCAAATGTCTTCTTGATGCAAGATTGCTCGTTGTAGGTGGGCAAAATAACTGAAACTTTCTCAACTGGGTATAGTGTTTCAGTGGTTGATGCGGTTGAAGCTTTGCGTGCCATAGCTGAGTATTAGTAGTTCTTAGAGCAACGATAAATCAGAACCATTTAAATTTTAGGAACTGACAGCACCAAACTAGAGGTAAGTGTGATTGGCTCGCCGTTTCGTGTGATTTCAATCTATTGACTATGCCCCTCAACGCTATTTCCCGTAAAGGTGTAATACCTGAGCGCAAAACGCATGAAGCTGCAAAAATGAGCTAGACACATCAACTGCCTAGCAGTGGAATCATTGAAGGATTTTGCCTCAATGTACCATGCTATTGGCGATCGCGTTGCCCAAATAATAAGGGTCCATCGCCAGTTTTCACTAAGGGGTGTTATAAACTTCTCGTTAAGCTAAAGGGATGACTAGAAAACCCTACATTTTACAGAAAGCGCTACGGCTTCATCAGATTTACTTAATCTTTCCGAGTTCTTGACTTTTTTCGTTTACACTAGAATCGCAAATATAAGACTAAGCCAGGGATGTTCAGACCATGACTTTAAATCGAGCTAACGCAAATTTCTTTACGCTAGGTTTTCTAACGATTGTGACGGCTGCTTCAATGACTTTAGGAATAGGTTCACAGTCGGCGACTGCAAAGCCAGGATCTATAATGCCCTCTGTATCTTCTACTATGTCAGCCACCTCGTCGCAGACTTCTTTAACTAAGAATCAGATTCTCAGGATCAGCAGCAGAGGAACTTCCGTTAATAAGCTACAGACTTCACTCAAAAAGGCTGGCTTCTATCAAGGAGTAGTCGATGGGATTTTTGGTCGCCAAACTCAAGCATCCGTGATTAAGTTTCAGCAATCTAAGAAGCTATCGGCTGATGGTGTAGTCGGAGCGAAAACATGGTCAGCCCTATCCGTTTAACTAATTAACCCCTGCAAATCTTCTGTTAGTGCATTTGTATCTAGTTCTTTCAGCAAACTTTCTGACGTGTTAATAGAGAAGTCAAGGCAGATATTGCGCAAGCGCTGTGTTGTCATCAATGGTGATGACTTTGGACTCTCTTCTACCGTTAATCATGCCATTATTGAAGCGCACGATCGAGGCATTCTTACCAGCGCGAGTCTCATGGTCACAGGTGAGGCATTTAACGAAGCTGTGGCGCTAGCAAAAACACGCCCCAAATTAGGTATCGGACTTCATCTCGTTCTCGCCTGTGGTCAATCTGCGCTGCCTCCTGATCAAATTTCTCATTTGGTTGATTCCGCAGGGCATTTTTCTAACCGAGCAACGTTAGCTGGGTTGCACTATCAATTTAGTCGAGCAGCACGAAGGGAGTTACTCCTAGAAATCCGTGCTCAGTTGGAGAAGTTTCGGACAACTGGACTGATCCTTTCTCATGTGGATGGTCATCTCCATTTGCACTCCCATCCAATTGTGTTGAGACATCTAGTTAAACTGGCAGATGAATTTCAGATTCGAGTGATTCGATTGCCTTATGAGCAACTGAGGATGAACCTAGCTCTCGATCGCTCTAACCTGCTCGATAAACTCATCCGTTCATTGATTTTTACCCCGTTGCGCCACTATGGTGAGCGTTTGTTGAAATTGCACGGGATTCAGTTTGTCGATCGGGTCTATGGATTGCTGCAAAGTGGTCGAGTCACCGAGGACTATTTACTCAGTTTGATTCCGCAAATTCAAGCCGATTTTGTCGAGATTTACTCACATCCTGAGAAGGCGATCCCAGCAGAATCCATTGTTCAAAGCTCAGGTGAAGCAGAATTAAAGGCATTACTCAGCGATCGGGTCAGTGCCCTGTTAAATCAGAGCGGACTTACCCTAACCAACTATCTCGATCAACCTACGAGAACTTCTCGCTGAACAAACCCATTATCCTCTCACTGCTCGTTGACCCCCCCAGTTCTAGGTAGGGCTGATTCTCTTAAAAGATAAAAACTGCTTTAACCCTGCAACCTCGTTAAACGTCAAAGTGTGAGTGACATAACAATGCGTGTTCTAAAGCTTTTCTCTATCTAACGAATCAGCCCTACCCAGTTCTAGGGAATATTTTATTGAAGAGTTGAAAGTTGCATCAACGATGACACAACTCTTACAATCGGCAATGCCATCGTGACTGTAAACCATCGCAACTCATCCACGAGATACGAAGTGAACCCAAAGCTGGTTGTTGACGTGGGACGTTCTGTAAACCAGGTCATAGGAATAGTGCAGATCTTCTCCAGTGGAGTATGTATCGTAGCCGTCGGCATTCCATTCACCGTCGGGATCATTGACCCAAAATCCCTCTCGATCGAACCCAATCAAAACAATGATATGACCCGATTGGGTGAAATAACCGTAGACGATCGCAAATATCGAGTACGGCGTTATTTGACTTTGATCCGGTGCTATTTGACTGCTGCGGTGTTAACCTTCGGAAGGTAGTCGCTCGATCGTGGGCAATTTTGTCTGTATTGAGTGCAAGGCAGGCTGTAAAGAAAGCAGGTTGAAGCGATTGGATCTGCTCTTCAATGGCTCGCAACTGAACCCGTAGCTCAATCATGGCATCCAGGATATCGATTGGGTTGAGTAGATCCGTGGAGTGAGTGAGAGGTGTCTTTAGGGTGTCTTCTAGCTTGATTGACATGGTTTTCTTCAACGTTCAGAAATTAGAGTTTAATGATCTCACTGACGGATCGCCCCTTGTGAACGCGATTGTGGCGTTCACCGAGACCGTGCAACCTATGATGCTGTTGAATCGTGGCACTCTTGGCTTTGAGAACGGCTTCAATTTTGGGTTGAGTGGCTTTGCCGAGTTGTTTGAGGAGGTCTTTCATGATGGGAATCGAGATGGTCCAGCGTTCGGCATGAGAGGTAGCAGTCTGGTCGTTGTACTGGAGAATCGCCTGGAGCGCTCTAAGCACATCCGGGTCTAAGTCAGCCTGGGTAGGCAGCGCCTGTGTAAGTCTTTCATCCTTGGATTTCTGAGGACTGGATGAAGCCTTGATCGCTGCCGTCGAAGGTTCCTCTGGATCAGGATGAGCACGATGATTCTCCTTGATCGGTTCTTCCTTCAGCGTTGCCGAAGATTGGGCGGCTCCTCCCGTCAAAAAGCGTTGAATGCCTGCTAATCGGGATTGAGTCTGCTGGAGTTCTGCTTTCAGCCGCTCATTTTCCTCTCGCAACGGTTCAATCTCCTGTCGCGCCTGCTGATCGTGTTGCGTGATTGAGATCGCGTCTTGGTTCTCCTGTTGGATCTGAGCGAGTTGCGCCTCCAAGCCTTCCACCCTCCCGGTGAGCCAAGCCAAGGTTTTTGCTTGGTCTGCCACAGTTTGAGAAGTCGATGGGGAGGACTGATGCGAGACCGAATCACTCAGCCCAATCTCGTTATGTTCCAACACCAGCAGGAGTTCCAACAGAGCATGGTCATAGCCCTGCCCCTTGCCGCCGCGCACCTCCACACCAAATTGGCTCGCCACCGACTTCAACAACTCCAGATCCACCGCAACTGTCCTTATTTGACGAGCCACCCGTCTTTTAGGTGGGATCACCGCCTCCATCTCCTTACCTCTGAGCACGGGTGGAAGTGCCTCCAGCGCCGCGGAAACCGATTCAATTGCCTGTTGAGAAACCTGAGTCACCGCCATTGCCGTATCCTCCGCTTCATCCAAAGAGTCAACGTGCGAGTCTGTCGGATCAGAGTGCGGGTCAGTCTGATCGTGGGTTGTCAGATCGGAAGTCATCGCTAGACTCTCAGCCCGACGATCGGGATGAAACACGTCAATCACCTCAACCCCTCCATAGCCGAGCTTGATGCCTTGCCTGCCATCGATATTGCCGTTGAGGTCGCCGATCTTATAGTCGTTGTAGTGGCGAGAAGCGGCGAGCGATCGCTTCAGCGTGCCATCGGCTGCATCTAAAATCGCGTAGTGTCCCTGAATTGCCGCCTTGTATTCATTAGCATCGACAGTTGGCGGCGCATACCAGAGCGTGGAGATCGCCGCATAAACGGAGCGAAACAGATGAGAAAAGAGATTGTCTCGTCCCTCGCGCTTGGGCACGATCGCCGAGAAATGTCGATCGCACGCCGTCGCTACCGCCTGAGCGTATTTCTGGTTAATCTGCCCCGCCGTCAACCCTTCCGTCGGACACACCTGCCTCAACTTCGCCAGTGCTGAGATGATCCGTTCCGCCGTCGTCAGGGTGGGAATTTCAAACGAGAGCCGTTGAACCTCCCCTCTACGCTTCAGCGCCCCTGTGAACATGACACTCCACTGAGACTTGGGTTGAAACTGAGCCGTTCCTAAAATCTCACTAGAGCGCCTGCCTGTGAGCACCACCAACCCTGCTGCCACGTCTGCCCACTCGCGACTTTCCAGCAGGCGAACGGCTTGAGCGACGATCGCGTCTGGATTCTCCAACAGCACGACATTTTCGTTACGCCGCGCCACTTGTTCTTCGATCGGAGAATTAATCGTTGTCCACTCCGCCACCGTAAAGTTGAGGCAGTCGAGCGCCGGATGATCCTCCCCCAACTGCCGTTTAATCGCGTTTCTGACATCGGTCATCAAGTTACGTTGTTGTTTCAGCTCCGCCAGTCCATGCTCCACCCACTGCTGGCGCATCCAGGTCGCCCACTTGATCGCTTTTGCCTGATCCTCAACCGCATCTTGCAACTCAGCTACAGCGAGCAAATACTCATCGACCAATGCTTGCAGCCATTTCCGCATGATTGCTTATCTCATCTAATCTATTTATATCTTATCTAACTTGCTGATTTTCTGCAAGTGTATATTTTATTTATTTCAGGTCTAAGTTAATGTCAGTCCGTGGATGCTATTAAGCCTGAAGCGGCTTAATAGGTGGGCGATTTTTGGAGCGATTAAACTTGAAGGCGCACCTATGGAAGGTTTTTCATCATCTAGTCGCTCCAAAAATGAGTGTGAGAGAAAGAAAGTATGGATTGTTCTACGATCGCATTTGAGAAGACTGACTGTTGCAAATTTGACCGAATAAATCGCGCTAAAGTGGAGAACGTTTGTTCGACCGCTCAATCATGACTACCTCTCCGCCCGCCAACTATGATGCCCCGTGGAAAGAGGCATTAGAACGCTACTTTGAGCAATTTATTGTCTTTTTCTTTCCACAGATCCATGTGGAAGTGGACTGGCAACGCGGCTGCGAATCGTTAGATTCAGAATTCCAGCAAGTGGTGCGAGATGCTGAGGTCGGCAAGCGGTTTGTGGATAAATTGGTGAAAGTGTGGCGACGCGATGGGCAAGAGGTATACGTCCTCATCCACGTTGAAGTGCAGAGCCAATACGACGCTGACTTTGCCAAGCGAATGTATACCTACAGCTACCGCATTTTTGACCGATACAATCGAGAAGTGGTGAGTTTAGCGATTTTGGGAGACAGCGATTGCAACTGGCGACCGAATTCGTATCACGTTGACTGCTGGGGCTGTCGAGTCGGGATTGAGTTCCCGATCGTCAAGCTGCTCGACTACGCCACTCGAACTCAGGAATTAGCGCAAAGTCTCAACCCGTTTGCGCGTGTAGTGTGGGCACATCTACAGACGCAAGCGACGATGGGAGACGCAGAAGAGCGGTTGGCGTGGAAACTGCGGTTGATTTTGGAGATGCAGGGATTGGGCTATAGTGAAGACACGATTATGGAATTGTTTCGCTTCATCGACCTAATGATGAAGCTCCCCCCAGACCTCGATCGGGTGTTTGACGCAGAGATTCGCAGATATGGAGCCGAGAACGCTATGCCCTACCTAACCACGATTGAGCGATTTGCCCAACTTCGTACCGTGCGAGAGGATATTCTGGAGGTTCTAGATGTGCGATTTGAGGCACTGCCGTCTGAACTAGGTGAGAGCTTAGAGCAAGTTGAGGATGCAGACCAATTGAAGCACCTGCTGCGACAATCAATTTTGGTCGCCTCGCCCGCTGAGTTTCAAGCATTACTGTCAGTTAACTGAATCCAACTTGCAAGTCCACTTCCCCATCGGCTGTGAGCCAGCTAGGACTAATCGACGGAAGGCTATCTTGAGGTGCTTGAGCGAGAACGCGAGGAATTACGTCTTGATAAATTGGGTTTGCAATCACCAGTCCACCTGCCGGATCACGTTTGAGTAAGCCGATGTCCACCACGTACTGTCGATCGTCGCTAGGGACATCTCCTGATTCTTGTCCCGCGAGAATGGGTTCGATCGTCTCCCCGTGAGCACCACCAATCCGGCCGCCACCTCCGCCCACTCGCGACTTTCCAGCAGGCGAACGGCTTGAGCGACGATCGCATCTGGATTCTCCAACAGCACGACATTTTCGTTACGCCGCGCCACCTGCTCCTCGATCGGAGAATTAATTGCTGTCCAATCCTCCACCTTAAAGTTCTGGCAGTCGAGCGCCAGATGATCCTCCCCAAACTTGCTTTTAATCGCGTTTCTCACATCCGTCATCAAATTGCGCTGTTGCTTCAGCTCCACCAGACCATGCTCCACCCACTGTTGGCGCATCCAGGTCGCCCACCGGATCGCTTCAGCCCGACCTTCCGGCGTGTCTTGCAACAGCTCCACAGCCGGTAAAAGCTGATCGACCAACGCTTGCAGCCACTTCCGCATGATTGCATACCTCACTTGACCTCTCTATCTTATCTAACTTACTCATCTTTTGCAAGAATATCTTACCTACTCTGAATCAACTGAGTTTGCTGTCCGCAAGTTGTCGAATAACAAATTAGTTGGGTCGTTAACAAATTAACTGCGTGGGGGCGAGAGATGCGGAAAGGGTTTTGCAGCGGGAGTTTCAGCGTTGAGACAGGGATGAGACGATCGAAGGTAGGCTTAACAGATTAAGTGCG
>JBBRMC010000105.1:0-9170 GCA_038231055.1 Leptolyngbyales cyanobacterium | reverse complement strand
TACGGAATTGGACTATCGCTCTGTCAACGCATTGTCCGGGCGCACTATGGGCAGATTTGGGTTGATTCTGTCCCCAATCAGGGCAGTTGTTTTCACTTTACGCTGCCTGTCTATCGATCGCAGCGATAAACAACAGTTTTTATGCTCAGACTGTCGAATTGAGCGCAGTTCGTTCAAAGTTCGATCGTCAACATCAGAACTACATAAAGAGCTTCAAATCTTTTCAGAAAATTCATACACCGACGAACATTCTTCAGTGGTTTTACTGAAGAATTATTCAGCTACCACGAATCAAGGTCATCACTTTGATTTTTGCTGAATTTCTAGCTTGTTGACTCGCACAACTTCTTGTTGATTTAATTTCCAACACGCAGATTTTTATTTATAGGTAATCACCTAGATTTAAGGTCGTGATTTCGGCAATTCTTAGCGAAACACTCTATTTCTTGAGGTCTTAAAAAGTTCATACAGTGGGCTAAAGTTAAATAAATCACATTCGGATTGCTCAGCACGGAGCAATCAAATGCCGTGTTTATCCCCCCACACAAGTTCTTTTTATAGTAAGAATTATCTATTTATAAGGATGATGAAATTACGGTATCAGCAGAGTGATTATGAATACACACCTTTCTTGAATTTCCTAATTCTTAAAATTAGAAATAATCAAGATTTAGCCTCATAAATTAGGGCTGCTTGAGCGGCTAGACTCCTTGCTCGCGTAAGTATCTAGAGTTATTTGCAGTATCTAAAAATACTGAATACTCTGATAAGACTGGTCTGGGTCAGAGCATATCTTTAGGCAATAAAGTCTTTCTAATGACTTCGTTAGCTGCCTTTAAAGATTTTAGCGTCTCAGCGATCGGGCACCTTTTCTCACTTCTCTAATCTTCTATAATTTTGGTCAATTAAAGATGAGTGTTATTACGGTACTAATTCACGAGTGGCTCGCTTATAACTGACTCATAAGCCCCTGTTGAAGAAGAATGTACGCGACACTTCATTAGATTGAACTACGCTGTTACATTTCTAAATTTCATCTCGTTCGTTTAATGATTCAGCTATCTAGCTGATCTGCATTAGTTTCTGAAAATGTTAGGTTTGGATGTAGAGAGAATCTTGACAGTTGATTGCTCAAAGCTTGAGTGCTCAAGAGACAAGATTTTTTAACACCCATAATAAAAACCGTTATCCCGTTGCAGCGTCGTAGGGACTGCTTTCCTAAATGAAGTACGATTCCTTGGAATATCAGCCCACTAATCACAACGAAGTGGGCGTTTATGAGTGTGAGATCCATCTCAAGTTCAGATTGGTTGAAGAAAAGCGGGCGTTGAAAGACCGCGAACAACTCTTGGAGATGTTGCTTGATGCGTTTACCTGCGGTAGCGATGAGTTTATGGAGCCTCTCCAGGTTGAGGTCGAAGCACAAGAGATTCTAGAGATTGAAGCCTCGCCTCAAATGCGTCGTCAGCTCATTCGTCTACGCAATGCTAAAGACTAGGGAAGGTTTGTAGGGTCAGGTAGGTTTGATTTGCCTAAGTGATAGCGTTTTCTGAAAAACTAGCCTGTGATCTTAATCGCTGCTGACTGCGACTTTAGATCACGGGCTTTTTCTTGTGAGATTGGTGGTGCAACGCATCTCGATCGACTGCACAATGGAAGCAGTTGATTCTTTCTCTAAAAGCAATGACCACTGCCCTTGCTGACACCAAAAACCTCCTGGCTGATTTGATTAGTCGCTATCGCTCTCAGGTCGATTACCTAGCCATTCGTCTAGAGGCGGCTGAGGGCACTGATGTGTTGCTCAGGGGCACCAAGATCGAAACCTTGAGTGAGGGCATTTCGATCGGAGGGCAAGTCAGAGCGTGCCATAAGGGAGGCTGGGGCTTTTCTAGCTTTAATCAACTTTCAACCCTATCAGACCGGATAGAAGACGCGATCGCGGCGGCTCGGCTAGTGGGCACTGAAGAAACGATTTTGGCTCCGATCGATCCGGTTCAAGATATCTGTGTCCTTCCGCTGACGGGCACCGATCCCCGCCAGATTCCTTTAGCACAAAAGAAAGCGTTGTGTCAGTATTACGGCGGGCTGCTGAGAGCCGTCGATCCTCGCATTGCAACGGTCTCGGTTCGCTATGGTGACAGCGCTCAGAAGATGATCCTGGCAACGTCTGACGGAACATTTATTGAGCAGTCTTGGGTTGATATTGAGATGCGCTTTGCTGCCACGGCTCGAAATGGTGAGACAGTGCAGACTGGGCGAGAAACGATCGGATCTCGCAAAGCTTACGAAGATCTGCTCGGTTTAGATGGACAGGTTCATGATGCGGCTCAACGAGCGGTCGATTCTCTTTCGTTGCCTCCGGTGAAGGGAAACGCCTATACGGTCGTGATTGATCCGATTCTATCTGGGCTGTTTGTCCACGAAGCGTTTGGGCACCTTTCAGAAGCAGACATGGCTTATGAGAACCCAGATTTGCTGGAAGTCATGAGTTTGGGACGGCGATTTGGCTCTCCAGAGCTACAAATTTTTGATGGGGCTGCCCTAGAGGGGCATCGCGGCAGCTATTTCTACGACGATGAAGGCGTTCCGGCTACGACGACACAACTGATCAAAGATGGCGTTCTGGTTGGTCGTCTGCACTCTCGCGAAACGGCTGGCAAACTTGAAGAAGCTCCTACGGGCAATGCCCGATGTTTGAACTACCACTTTCCTCCGATCGTGCGGATGACCAACACCTGGATCGAGCGCGGCAAAACTCCTGTCAAAGACTTGTTTAGCGACATTAAAGAAGGGGTCTATGCTCGCAACTGGATAGGCGGCATGACGAATGGAGAGATGTTTACCTTCACGGCGGGGGAAGCTTGGATGATTCGCAACGGCGAACTTGCGGAACCTGTGCGCGATGTCACCCTCTCTGGCAATGCCTTCAAGACTCTGGCAGATATTGAGGGCATCGGTGATGATTTCTACTGGGATGAGTCGGGTGGCTGTGGCAAAGGTGGGCAGAGCGGTCTAGCGGTCGGTTGTGGCGGTCCTAGCTTGCGAATTCGGGATGTCGTGGTGGGAGGAGACGCGATCGAGGAATAGATAGGCGCAATTCAAGAGCAACCCTTTTGTCAGGATGGGCTTCAGTGTCGCTCAACCCACTGGGAGTAGCTTTCAGCGTTAAGTGAAGTCGAAATTCATCGTTCAGCTACGTTCGTCTACCTCTTTCTCGTCCTTTGGAGGCAAGTGTCTGCCCCGTCGCTTCCGCGCTTCCATTGCTCGCTCTAAGACGGTTAACAGTCCGGGGGCTTCTTCTTGCAAGGCTAGGAGTAAGCGTTCGCCTTCTTCGAGATCGCCGGGGTCTTCTCCGGTCTCCATCACAGCTTGGAGGCGAGGCAGCGCGAGTTCATCCACCAGTTGGACGAGGCTGTGAAGGCAACGATAAAACTGCCGCTCGGTGAGAATTGCATCTTCAAGGGGAAACTCAATGATGGCGCGGATTTCGCCATCTGAGGGGTCATATTCCCACTGAAGCATCTTAGTTTCCCAGGAGATGCAGAGCATGGTCTGCAAAATCGCGGTTTTGTGAGGATGGTCTTTGACTCCGGCTAGAACGCGCGGTGCAAAAATCTCGAAGAACTCTCCGTCTTCGTCTAGCTGAATGACGATTAGGAAGTCTTCGATATTTTCACCGTAGACTCCGGTTAGAATTCGGGACTCTTGACGATCGAGGCGATATTTCCATTCTTTGTTATCTAGGAAACCCGCGATTTGTTCTAGCGTTGCGCCCATAGCCGTTTTGATAAGTGGGATTAGAAGTCATAGCCAGTCTAGCGGTCAGTCGGAGGCTTTTGTCAATTTTGGTGACAATGGGCGGTTGATCGCCCGATCGACTTGCTGCAAAAGATCCTCTACTGTTGAGGAGTTCTCTAATACAACATCGGCTCGATCGCGCTTTTCGGCAATCGCCATTTGGCTAATGATTCGCGCAGTTGCCTGCTCTTGGCTCAACGATTCACGCTGCATCAATCGCCGAATTTGTTGATCGGGCGGACAAGAAACGACCCAAATTTCGGTGACGAGATCGGTCATCTGCGCCTCGAATAAGAGAGGAATCACTATCACGATCGTCACCCACTGATCTGAGTGCTGCTGAATCCAGCGATCGCAGTCTCGGCTCAAAGCTTGCCGCACGTAAGGATGAATGTGTGATTCTAGCCAGGTGCGTTCGGAGGGCTGGTTGAAGATGATTTCTCCCAATTGACGACGATCGAGGGTGCCATCGGGCAACAGAATTTTAGACGTGTAGCGATCGACAATTGCTTCCAGCACGATCGTGCCTGTCTGTACGGCTTCTCTCGCGTAAACATCGGCATCTAAGACTGGCAGTTGATAGGTCTCGGCTAGATAGTTAGACACGGTTGTTTTGCCCATGCCGATGCCGCCTGTTAAACCGATAATGCGCGGAGCCGTGATTTGAGTGCGATCGCTCATGCCAATCTTAAGAGCCATATCGACAAATTCCCTTCTAGTGTAGAGTTCGATCTGAAATGTCGAGCGATCGTATGAAAGCCTTTTCCCATTCTCTGATTCTGATTGGAGTCGTCTTGTTGGGGGCAACGCTGCGGTTTTGGAATCTAGACGCTAAAGCTGTCTGGATGGATGAAGTCATCACAGCGCTCTTTAGTTTGGGACGAAGTTATTTAGATGTCCCGTTAGAAGTCGCCTTTTCGCGATCTGCGTTAGAGCAACTCTTTACGTTTCAGCCAACTACGTGCGGAGCGATCGCTCAAACGGTTTCCACTCAATCCGTTCATCCGCCCCTCTTTTTTTGCTGGATGCACAATTGGCTGAGTTGGCTTCAACCCATTAATCAATCTTGGGTTTGGAAACTGCGGACGTTGCCAGCCCTGGCAGGAGTGGGTGCAATTTTAGCGATTTATTATCTCAATCGAATTGCCTTCTCAAAACAGGTGGGATTGCTAGGCGCGATCGTCATGGCAGTCTCTCCCTTCGCGGTCTATCTCTCTCAAGAAGCTCGTCACTATACCATTCCGATGCTGTTGCTGTGTTTAGCGCTTTTAGGCACTATTCGCATTCAGCAAGATCTTCGAGAACAGCGGCTGCAATTTGGAGTCTGGCTCGGCTGGGTTGCCGTCAACAGCGTCGGATTCTATATCCACTATTTTTTTATTTTGGCAACGATCGCCCAACTCCTCACGCTCCTCGTCTTGCAACTCAAGCTCTACACCCCCCACCCTACACCCCACACCCTCTTCTACCGCCGCACCTGGTTCACCTTACTATTCACCATCCTCGCGATCGGACTCACCTATCTACCCTGGCTACCCACCTTTTTGAGTCACCTCCGCCGCCCCGAAACCAATTGGTTAGAGCCATCTCAATCAGGCTTACTGGCTGCGATCGCGCCTCTCTATCAACTGCTGGCTGGCTGGGTGCTCATGACGATCGCTCTGCCCATCGAAAATCAGCCCCTTTGGGTCATCATTCCATCGGCGGTGCTGATGTTGTTTGTGAGTGGCTGGTTAGCGTGGCGAGTGTTGAGAGGAGTCAAAAAACTTTGGCAAACGCCAGATACTCATTGGGAAACATTGACGTTAATCAGCTTTATTGGCTGGGTATTGGTAGAATTTTTGGCGATCGTTTACCTACTTCACAAAGACCTGACTCAAGTTCCTCGCTATAACTTCATCTACTATCCGGCTGTGTGTGCGTTGATAGGAGCCAGCCTGTGGAAAGGACGATCAGACCAGAGGTTTCGACTCAAACCAATACTCCTTGTCGTTCTGGCAGGGTTGATTAGCTGCGGATTTGTGGTGTCCGATCGAGTATTTCTCAAACCCTATCAACCCCAGCAAGTTGCCAGCAGAATGCAGTCAAAAACGGCTGAATCGACGATCGTAGTCATGGCTTATCAAGACTTGCAGGATGTTGCATTAGGACTCAGCTTTGCACTGCCTTTGCTGGATGCTCCTCAGACGCAATTTGCGTTTGTGGGGCGATCTCAAAGCTACGACCAATTTTGGAAAAATCTAGCCCGTCCCACCATCGGAGGTTCTTCACCTCAACTCCTTTGGCTAATCGCCCCCGGACTGAGAGAAAAAGACTTTCCCCCTCAGGTTAATCTGAGCCGATCAGTCTGCAACCGTGACTCAAGCCGCTATTACCGCTTAGGAGTTCCCTTCCAAGGATATCGGTGCTGATCTATTCGTCAATCTGCCAAAGCTCTTGGGTGTAGTCTTCATCCAGCACCTTTTTAGGACGCATCACTAAAACCACTCGCCCCAATAGCGGCACATCTGGAGACTCTGCAAACCAGCGTAGTTGCAACTGCTCCTCTTCTGCGATCACAAAATAGCTCTGGTCATTCCACTGACGCTGGGCACGATCGACGACAATCACCACTTCTCCGATCGCTCCCGGTAATGGCGTTGGCAGGCGATCGCTATCGCCCAACAGCACGATCGGATCTTCTGCCGTGCGAATCACTTGCCATCCTGGAATGGGAACCCACGCGCCCGTTCCAGAAAATTGCACCAGTTGAAACGCCCCTGTTTCTTCCACGATTGGAACCGCCTGTAAATCTGCTTTCGTCAACGGCAACTTGCCGACCACGGGCAAGATTCGTGGCAAATCCTCATCTTCTAATCGATAAACAGGCAAACCAGGAGCCGGACGCACGGATGTAACGGTGAAATCAGTCAATAATTGCTCAATTTTTTTACGCGCTGTCGCACTGTGAGCAAACCTTAACCCCTTGGCAATCAGAATCGATCGTGCCTGCAAATCACTTTTCTCGCGTGCACTCTTCCAAACTTGCAGTGCCACCGCATCTCCTGGATGAGCCGTAAACTCTTCTGGCGGCTTAAACCGAGAAATATCTTTAACCGCACGAGCCACTTCTCGTGCTTCATCTATGTCTAACCCTTTTTCGACCACAAACGTTGCGACGGCGGCTCGTTCAGCGTGAGTAAGAATGCGTAACTCGTAAAGAGAATCGCTGCCCTTTTGCCAAAAGTGAGTCTGCACAGCATCGGACACACCCGTGTTAATAATCGAGGCGTAGACCTGAGACGCAACAATGATTTGATTTTGTTGAATTGGCTCAAACCCGGTGCCTTCAAAAATTGCCTGGGGAGTGTAGCCAGCTTTCTGCAACGTTTGGCAGGCTTGACCCCACTCAACCCAACTGCCTTCTTTGCGGCGCAGCGATCGCAGCAGAGCGTCTGTATCTACCTCAGTTTGACCGGTCTCAAGATCAGAATTAGGCAATTCTTGGGGTGTCTCAGTCATAAATCTCAAACGGCTCTCGTTTTCTGCCAAGGGGTGATATGTCTAACAGCTTACCAAAGTTGACGCTTGACTGAATGATTGAGCTTGCGTCATGATAATATACGCAGTGAGGGGTTATAGCTCAGTTGGTAGAGCGCTGCAATGGCATTGCAGAGGTCAGCGGTTCGAACCCGCTTAGCTCCATTTTTAGTTGTCCCGTAACCAGATCTTGGGTGTGGGACAATTCGCTGCTGCCTGCTTATCTTCAGTTAGGGCAAACGCAGGAATGGCAACGGTATCGAACAGAACTGCTGCAAACTCACGATCCTAAACAGAAGTTAGTTTCCATAAGGCAACAGTAAGACTTGATCCAATTTATTAAGGAGCCAATAACAATGAACAGTATATTGCTTCAGAAACATTAAGCTAAAGATGCCCTTTATACTGTCCAGTGTCCTCCTCATTACTCTTAGTAGACAGTGGTCAGATGAATCCCTATACCCTTTTCAGCAAAACTGAGCGTCAACGAGTCAGTGATGGAACCGTAGTGCCTATCTTGAGCGATTGCAAGCCGGGATCTCGGCAACTGGTATTGCTCTGGTCGCAACTAGGAGATTTTGACAACCTGGAGTATGCCTGGTGGTTGCAGCGGGATGCAAAGCAACTTCAAACAGAAGGGGTTATGGTTCGAGCGATCGGCATTGGTGATCGCGCTTCTGGACAGCAATTTTGCTCCTACACTGGGTTTCCGGCTGAATGCCTGTTTGTCGATTCCACTGCCGAACTGCACCAACAACTCAACCTGTATCCAGGTCTGTCCCTGAATCTACCTGGCTTATCTCCCGCGCAGAACAGCATGTTCAACTTATTGCTCATGTGTGCGGGGATTGGTAGCCCTGGAACGTTGGCTGAAGTATTTCGGGGATATCGGGGCGATCGTCAAGCACCCCAACTCATTGCCGATGAGGACGTTGTTCAAGCGCCCCCGCTGCCACTGCTCAAAGGCTCCTTCTTTCGCTGGGCAGGTGGCAAAGGATTTCAACGTCCGTTTGAATTAGCGACTCTACGGCTACGGAATATGGGAGAAGTGTTGAGCCATTGGAAAACCTATGTTCCTAATTCCGCTTATCTGACTCAACGGGGAGCCACCTTCTTGTTTGATGCTGAGGGGCACTCACTTTATGAGCACCGAGATCGTGCCATTCTTGGCTTTGCTTCTGACAAAAGCTATCCGTTATCGTTTCTCTCACGCTGATCAGTTGAAGGATAGACACTAGGATGCGAGTCGTTAACCTTCATCCCAAAAATTCTCGTAATGGCTCCTATTTGATCTCTTCATAAACTCGTCCTTTCTAAGCGTTGCCTTTGCCTTGTCAGTGACGACGGGCTGAGGGGCTTAATGATTCAATAGTAACGAGATCGACTGCCCTGCCAAATAGATCTTCTAGAAAAAAGATAGGTATATAAAATTGTCGAAGGTTTTCTGATCTGGCTCAAAAACAACTAAACTATCGACATCGCTGCGATCGTGGATTGCACTATCTCGTCCAAACGAACCGAAAACACCGCAACGACTCACCCCAAAACGGTGTAGATCCTGTTGATGTTCCTGAAGAAGAGACAGGACTTGAGTTTTCGTTTGTACAGGTATTATTGGCATGGGTTAATCACCTGATGCTGAGTCTATCACAGCCTCACAGATAGCTTTAAAGCAGCACCCGATCGCGGCATGAGTCAGCTAACGACCCCATTCACCCGCCGCTAGTCACCTTTTGAACTCAACGAAGAGACTCTGTACGGTCGGTGTGCAACGGGATTGTGTACGCCCAGCATGGGCGTGAACTTATGGGGTGAAAGTCCCCTGTCGGAGAACCAACGTCCAAATGATCACT
>JBBRMC010000104.1:0-9293 GCA_038231055.1 Leptolyngbyales cyanobacterium | reverse complement strand
GGCATTCGGCGCTGAGTTCCAAACGCGATCGCCCAAGCAGTGAGCGAAAACGCAGGCATCATAGCAACCAGCCACAGCGCCCAAACGGGAGTGCGAGTGATTCCGGTCACTCTCTGCACGATAAAGTATGTAATCAGTCCTAATACGAGTAGCCAGATCATGCGCTGAATTTTACGGGTTTAAATGCAGTGGACTCAGAAGCACCGCCGCACAGCCTCACTTGGCAGTTGATAAATAACTAGACGGGATTTCAACCATAGCACTCAACCTGTTAGCATCGTCTCTCTAGATGGGTGAGTCAACCGATCCATCAACTTCCCTGAAGCTCAATATTTTGCCTTGGTTGCGGCATCCTCAACAATTTTTTAAACATAGTGTCTTCAGAACAATCTACGTCTTCTCCTCTTCAGGCGAGTTCGTCAAGTCAGCGAGCAGCCTCTAAACCACCTCGTTGGGTGCTGGGTAGTGATGACTCTCCTCACTCCATCATTGCGTTTTCGCCCAATCGTGATACCTTAGGCGGAACCGCTTATCTCATTGTAGAAACAGAAGGCAACATCTTAATAGATTGTCCGGCTTGGGATGAGACAAATCGCAACTTTTTGCAGGCTCAAGGGGTGCGATCGCTCGTCATAACGCACCGAGGCGGGTTGGGCAAAGTCCGCGATATTCAGCAGGCACTCGGCTGCGACGTTGTGATTCAAGAACAGGAAGCCTATTTGCTGCCAGGATTGCGAGTGACGACCTTTGAGAAGGAATTGAGCCTCAGTGCCAATAGTCGCGTGATTTGGACTTCGGGACACTCTCCTGGCGCGTCTTGTCTTTATCACAATGCTTGGGGAGGCGTGTTGTTTTCGGGTCGTCATCTGGTGCCCGATCGCCACGGCAATCCCGTTCCCCTCAGAACTGCTAAAACATTTCACTGGGGTCGTCAAATTCGCAATGTCCAAATGCTGTTAGACCATTTCACCCCAGATACGCTGCGGCTTCTGTGCCCTGGTGCAAATACTGGATTTTTGCGGGGCAACCTGACGATCGACGACGCTTATCTAAAACTGGCTCAACTTAACCTGCAAGCTTGCGTAGAAATGCAGCCGTTGCTCTAGATCATCAACCGTTCTAGGGCGTGAGAATCAGGAATGCAGAGCGTGTCGCGATCGCGCTCAATTAGCCCTTTTTTCTCTAGTTTGCTCAATACTCTCGTTACCGTTTCTCGCGCCAAACCACTCAAGCTGCTCAATTCTCGGTGGGGCAGATTAGGAATCTCGATTCCTCTAGAGCTGCGTTTGCCTTGACCTTCTGCCAAAAACAATAGAATATCTGCGACTCGTGAGGTGCTGTCTGACTCTCGAAGTCTCAGCCGTCGATTGACCTGTCTTAAACGACGTGCCATCAGTTGAGCGAGTTTAACGCCTGCTTGTGCCTCACTGTTCAGTAGTTGTACAAAATCTTGAGCGGGCATATTACCGATCGCGGTCGGAGCCAACGTGATCACATCGGTCGATCGAGGCACTTCATCCAACGGTGCCATCTCTCCAAACAGTTCTCCTTTCCCTAAAATATTGAGGGTGACTTCTTTGCCGTCCAGGTTATAAGTTCTGATCTTCACCCAGCCCGTCAAGATAAAGTAAACCGAACTTCCCCAATCGTTTTCTAAAAGAATGACCTGGTTAGCAGGGTGGCTTCGCATCACGACGTGGGCAGTCGCTTTCTCGACCGCTGCCGTTGGCAAACCCTCAAAAAAGGGCGCAGAGGCGATCGATACACCAGAGGAATTGTCTCGCGGGTTATGCCAATCATCCATTAGAACTTCGCTTCGAGGGGTTGTAGGTCACGCTGATGACAAGCCAAAGGTTAAAGAATTCGGCTTAGGAAATACTTGCTTAACAAATTCTATGCTTCAGAACGAATCAAATGGCGAGTAGATAAATCACTAGAATCTATAGCAACTAGCTTATGCAGTAATTAAGAGCTTGATGAGCAGTAAGAATTCCGTAATTTGGGGTGTAATCGCCACTCTGAACGAGTTTTTTGTGCGTGATTTTCAGGGGACGCAAATCAATCGATATCATAGCCTAAAGTTTCGCCATGATTAAATTAAAAGCTAAGCGAATCACCAAAGCCAGATAAAATGCAAAAAAGCCTTCGCCATACTGCTGAAAAAGCTCAGTCTAATCATGATTTTTTTGTCTACCATTTGGAGATGATTTAGACGCTTTTCTTGACCCATAGATTTTGTGGATGACTCAAAATTATTGATACCATCCAGCTAATATTTGAAATTGCACCATTCTAGAAGTCTTCTGCATACACTCCACATGTTGAGAAATATTTAGCGTTTGCACTCATACTATCGATGAGAATAAGCGGTGTGGGGTGGAAGCGCTAGACGTAAACTGTAAAAGATCTCAAGTTTCAGAAAAGGCATTCTTCGGTTCTGCAAACTATTAGCCAAGGACGCGATCGTGACTTCTCAGATAGATCCAATTCAGGCACTCATTGACCAGATTGACGGCACCCTCAGTCATCCTGTTTCTTGGCTTCCTTGGGCAGCAAGTGGGCAGATCAGACAGCAGCGTCAAGTCTTACAACAGGTTCGTGATTATCTGGTGATGCAGCGATCGCTGACCCGATCGGCTCACCTAGGAGATGAACCTGCTGCGTTAAATCAGTCAGAAGCAAACGCTCAACAGGTTTTGCAGTCTGTGGTTTGTGAGATGAACGAGCTGCGGTCAACGTTGCTTAGACCTTTACAGACAGAGCTAATCACCTTAACTCAGCAGCGAACTGCGCTGATGCACGACGTTCGACGGCTAGAGGCACATAAACAAAGTCAATTGCTAGAGTCGTCTAACCCATCTAATCTAACGTCTTCTCAAGTGGATGAGTTGCAGAGGGTGCACGATCGAGCCGATCAAGTGTTAGCGACGCTTGATACCACTATAAAAGCCGTCTTTGATTCATTGCAGCAAGATATCAAGGCTTACCAAGCCTCGCTCTCACAAGGACTCGACAAACTGCATGGCTTAGGAGAGCAAGGAGAGGTTTTGTTTGCTGCATTAGTCAACCGCTTGGTGCAACAGTTGGGACATGAAGCCTCTTATTTGCCGCCCCAACCGTCTCAAGAGGCAGTGTCGTTTCAATTAACTCCGATGCCAACATCATCGGTGAGTCATCCTACGACCGCTCCCACTCCATCACAAACAGTTTTTGACCCGGCTAAAATATCACTTCCCTATCCTGGAACTGAGTTGCCCTCTGACTCGTACATTCCTAAAATTTTTCTTCAGTCTGATTCGATTCACACCCTCACTGATCTTCTAGAACAACTTCCTCCTGAGATTGAAGAGGCTCCAAATACTCTGGTAGAAAGCACTCCTGTCCCAGAAAAGGAGCTGTTGCCTCAACCTCTTTCCACTCAGAATGCGGAGCTAGATCTTCAGATTGACTAGAGTTATTTGAATCAACTCAGTGAGAAACTTGCTCATCTAGAAAGAGAGAATCAAGACGCACCCTCTTCTCGTTTAACTCAATCTACCTAGGCAGAGTGAGGATTATCTGTCTTACGCATGAGGCAGAGTTTGAAGAGGAGTGAAATGATCGACTAACAATAATAAGTTGATAAACCCGGTACCAAGCTATGCATCTCTCACCTACTACCACCCTGGCTACCGATCGCATTCTCGTGGTTGATGATGTTGCTGATAACTCTTTTTTATTACAAGTGCTCTTAGAGGATGAAGGCTATCAGGTTGAAGTAGCTGACAGCGGCTCTGCTGCCCTCGCTAAGATCGAGTTAGCCCCACCTAAATTAGTCTTACTAGATGTGATGATGCCTGGGATGAATGGCTATGAAGTTGCTCGACAGATTCGAGAAAATATTGAATTGCCCTTCATTCCGATCGTCATGGTTACAGGTCACGATCAGATTACTGTTTCCAAAAGTGTTCAGGTTGAAGGATTTTTAAAGAAACCGATCGAGTTCGATCAGCTTTTATCTCAAGTGCAAGCCATCTTGAAATCCAAACAAAAAACGACCGTGGAGTGAATTTGCGTGTCCACAGTTGGCAATTGTTGAATTGTGTAATTTAGATAAGGGTTTGTCTGCGACAGATCGATTTAGAGTGTCTAACAGGCAAGAGCGACAGGCTCATATAGAGCAGCTTCAATCTTGCCCAACGCCTCCTCAAAGTTATCGTTCACGATTTGAATGTCAAACTCATTGGCGGCACTAACTTCCTCGCGGGCGTGGATTAAGCGCCGAGCGATCGCGTCTTCTGAATCTTGTGCCCGTCCTCGAATGCGATTTTCTAACTCACTCAATGAGGGGGGCAAAATAAACATTCGCAGGGCACTTGGGAATGTTTTGCGAATCTGTCGCGCTCCATCTAGCTCAATTTCTAAAATCACCCACTTGCCATCCTGAATTTTTTCTTCGACGGCTCGGCGAGGGGTGCCATAGCAGTTTCCTGCAAACTCTGCCCACTCCAACAATTCGCCCTGAGCGACCATCCGTTCAAACTGGGGACGGGTCACGAAATAATAATTTTGTCCATCCACCTCGCCCTCGCGAGGAGCACGAGTGGTTGCTGAAACCGACACATAAAGGTCAGGATGTCGATGAAGGAGTGAGCGTAGCAAAGTTCCTTTTCCGACACCGCTAGGTCCTGTCAATACAATCAATCTGCCCTTACTCATGTGCCTGCCTCAAATTGATTAGCGCTAAGTGTTCCCAATGTTGCTGATTAAGCGAGTATAGCTTGCAATCACGAAGGGTGAAGGAGAAAGACGCAGCCTACGAAAAAGTTTAATGTTTCTCGTGCCTTCTAGCCATCCTCATGAGCGTCTTTGCTGAGAGTAAACCGATTGGCAACGGTCTCTGGTTGGATTGCTGAGAGAATTACGTGTCCAGAGTCAGCGATAATCACCGCGCGGGTGCGTCTGCCGTAAGTAGCATCAATGAGTTTCTTCTCCTCTCTTGCGTCGGTGATGATACGCTTAATGGGGGCAGATTCTGGACTAACGATCGCTACCACTCGTCCGGCGGACACAATATTACCGAACCCGATGTTGATCAGCTTGATGTCCGTCATAAGACGCTGCCTCACAAAGAAGGTACTAACTAAGGGACTTGGCTTTCATCGTATCTGTAAAAAAAATTTGCAACAAGGTGAAACCTAACCTGAAACGGAGGAAACTGCCCGTTCTAACTTCTTAAGCTTTTGAATGTCAATCCCAACTTTTTCCTAAAAATCCCTTGCAACCTGTTGACTTTACAACCCTGACGGCACTCTGCGGCGAACTTCGTACCACTTGGCTCCCCGCTCGACTTGAGCAGGTTTATCAGCGCGATCGCTTTACGCTCTGTCTAGCGCTTCGCACCCTCAATCAACGCAGTTGGCTCACGATCTCCTGGCACCCTCAAGCCGCCCGGTTGAGCATCAGCACTCCACCCCCTCGGACACCCGACACGTTTACTTTTAGTCAGCAGTTGATCCACCAATTGGGTGGGTTGGCGTTGGTTGCGATCGAGCCAGTCTCACCGTGGGAGCGGGCAATCGATTTGCAGTTTTCTCGCCGCCCCGGAGACCCTGCCCTGTGGCATCTCTACGTTGAGATTATGGGCAAATATAGCAATGTGATTTTGGCAAATCGAGACAATCTGATTGTCACGGCAGCCCATCAAGTTAGCGCTAATCAGTCCAGCGTTCGCCCGATTCAAACCGGACAGCCTTATGAGTTGCCGCCTGCCCTCACCGATCCCGCACCGATGTCGAGCGAGACGCACGAAAGTTGGCGATCGCGCGTCAGTCTGATCCCCGGTGCACTTCGTCGAAATCTGCTCAAAAGTTATCGGGGACTCAGTTCTGCATTGATAGCATCCATGTTAGATGCGGCAGATCTCGCTCCCGATCACCTAACTGAAACCTTAAACGACTCAGACTGGCAGCGGCTCTTCACTTGCTGGCAAACCTGGCTCAAGACGTTAGAAAGCGGGGACTTTAAACCTGGCTGGACGGCAGATGGCTATACCGTGATGGGTTGGAGTCTGACTCAACGAACCGATACGGTGGAGGAAGTGGTCGATCGCTACTACACTGACCACCTCAATCGTCAAGAATTTAGTCAATTGCGGCATCAAATCCGCCAGAAGCTAGACAATACCTTAAGCAAACTGCGCGTCAAAGCAGAGACATTTTCGAGCCGATTGGATCAGTCCGATCGAGCCGACCAATCCAAGCAGCAAGCCGATTTGCTGATGGCGCATTTGCACAAGTGGGAACCGGGTATGACCGGGATCAACTTGCTCGATTTTGAGACTGAGAAGCCTGTGATGATCCCGCTCAATCCTGAAAAAAATGCGGTTCAGAACGCACAAGCTCTCTATAAGCGTCACCAAAAATTAAAGCGAACCCGTGCCGCAACTGAGCCTTTGTTAAAGGCTGTGCAGGATGAACTTGATTATTTAGAACAAGTCGAAGCGGCGATCGAGCAGTTCAGCGACTATCAAACCTCAGAGGATCTAGAAGCCCTCGAAGAAATTAAGGAAGAACTCATTCAGCAGGGCTATATGGAGGGGTCAGACTATCGCAAAGAGGTCAGTAAAGATGACCTGGCAAGCCATCCCTACCGATTTAAAACACCCGGAGGGTTTGACCTCCTCGTCGGACGCAACAATCGCCAAAATGATCACCTAACGTTTAGACAGGCAAATGACTACGATCTCTGGTTTCACACCCAAGAGATTCCAGGAAGCCATGTTTTGCTGCGACTAGAGCCAGGAGCCGTCGCCGACGATGCTGATTTGCAATTTGTGGCTGACATCGCAGCTTACTACAGCCGAGCGCGACAGAGTGAACAAGTCCCTGTCGTCTATACAGAGCCGCGCCACGTTTATAAACCCAAAGGAGCCAAGCCTGGAATTGCCATTTATAAACAAGAACGCATTCTTTGGGGGCAACCCCTACGAGCCAGTCGTTATCTTGCCCAATCTCCCCTTGTGCCGACCTCATAAACGCTGTGGAGAAATTTTCAGTGGAGCGCCTCCCAAATTCTGCCCTGACAAATTTGCCTCTGTCCTATTCCCTCGCTTATCCGCCATCTGCCAACAGGAATAAACTATGTCAGGAATTCGTGAAGTTTCATGACAAAAAGTTTGTGTATGTTGTTACAATATGGGACGACTAGGGCTTAATGACTCTACAGACCTGCTGCACGCTTGGGAACGCGCAGTTTGGTTTTCTCCAATGTAAAACGACAACAGGTTAGTTTTTAGCCAGCTTCTGATGAGGCTGGCTCTTTGTTTATCCAGGCATCCTAAGATTATCTGGGGTTTGCAAAGCATTTCTAGCGACAAAACCCTTAAAGTTTGTGTGGTTTAAGCGATTAGCGATCGCCCCTTGATATGATGCAAGCCTCAAGTTCGCCCCTCCTAACGACCTGTGACTCTCAATTACGCCCTCGTTCATGAATGGCTGACACCCAACGCTACAGGCGGGTCAGAGTTAGTGGTGCAAGAAATTCTCAAGCACGTCGATGCCGATCTTTACGCCCTGATCGATTTCGAGTCAGTGAATCCTAACAGCTATCTCTATCAACGCTCGATCGGAACCACGTTTCTTCAGCACTTTCCCTTTGCTCGTAGCGGAGTGCAGAAATATCTACCCTTTTTGCCGTTGGCGATCGAGCAGCTTGATTTGCGCGCCTATGATGTGATTTTGTCGTCATCTCATGCTGTCGCAAAAGGCGTTCTCACCGCTCCTCATCAGCTTCACGTCTGCTATTGTCACGCGCCCATGCGCTATGCCTGGGATTTGACCTTTGACTATCTCAACAGCAGCAAACTCGGTCGCGGCGTGCCTGGAGTTTTGACTCGCTATCTGCTCCATCGGCTGCGTCAGTGGGATGTGCTGTCTGCCTATCGAGTCGATTATTTCATTGCTAATTCTAAAAACACTGCCCGACGAATTTGGCGATATTATCGTCGCCCCGCAGAGGTGATTTATCCGCCCGTTGCAGTCGATCGCTTTCCCTTTCAATCTCAAAAAGAAGATTTTTACGTTACGGTCTCTCGGTTAGTTAGCTACAAAAAGATTTCTCTGATTGTGCGAGCGTTCAATCAGTTGGGGCTGCCCCTCGTCGTGATCGGCAGTGGCGCTGAATTGTCGCAACTTCAGCAAATCGCTAAGCCCAACGTGCAGATTTTGGGATGGCAACCCGACGCAGTCGTTGAGCGCTATATGGCACAGGCAAAAGCCTTTGTTTACGCCGCCTACGAGGATTTTGGCATCGCTCCCGTTGAGGCTCAGGCGTGCGGAACTCCTGTCATTGCCTATGGCGCAGGCGGCACGTTAGAAACGGTGCGAGATCTGAGACATCACGATCAAGGAACCGGAATTTTGTTTCCGCGTCAAACTGAGGAAGCGATCGTGGAAGCGGTGAAGAGTTTTGAGAGGCATCAGAAAAGCATTGAGCCTGAAATCCTCCGTGCCCATGCACTCTCGTTCCACCCTACAGTCTTTCAACAGCGCTATCTCTCCTTCCTTGAGAACGTTTATCAAGAGTTCCAGATCAGAAATTCTTAATCATTTTTTATGATTTCTAGCTCAATTTGGGGAAAATTGCTCATTTACTTAGGAGCAAAAACGTTGCATAAGCAGTCTATGGCTTTATGATCAGGACTGTGTGTGGTGTGGAATTGTAAGGAGTAAGATGACTGCCGAAAGCCAACTCATCTCCGGTAAGTTGATTCGGACATTCGTGAAGCGAGGGATAAGGTCATTTATCCTCAACGCGGTAGATAGGAAACTCTCTAAGCGACTGTTCGATATTGTTTTTTCGCTCACGGTTTTGATTTTCTTTTCCCCAGTTTATCTGCTGCTCGCTTTACTGATTGCCTTCAGTTCATCGGGTCCCATTTTTTATGTGCAGGAACGGGTTGGAAAAAACTATAAGCGCTTTGATTGCATTAAATTCAGAACAATGGTCGTCAATGCTGATGAACTATTGATGGAAATGATCGAAACGTCTCCTCAACTAAAGCAAGAATTTGAGGATAACTTTAAGCTCAAATATGACCCCCGCATTACCTGGATTGGTCATTTTTTAAGAGTCACCAGTCTGGATGAGTTTCCCCAGTTTTGGAATGTTTTGATGGGAGATATGAGTGTGGTGGGTCCTCGTCCGCTCGTGGTTGAAGAATTACCTCGCTATGGCTCTCATATCGATCGAGTCTTGACGATTCGTCCTGGAATCACAGGATTGTGGCAAGTGTCAGGTCGCAATGACATTCC
>JBBRMC010000103.1:0-9334 GCA_038231055.1 Leptolyngbyales cyanobacterium | reverse complement strand
TATCTGAAGGAGCCGCCGGAAAATATCCGCGCTTTTTGCCAATTTTGAATCCAAGGTTGCCACCTGGTTCTGAATTGCCCAAGCTCCGTTCGGTATTGCCTGAGTTCCAGGCACCTTCGCTCGACTCTACGGCATAGTAGCCCGTGTGCCCTTCTTGCCCATATCGGACATCATCAAAGATAAAAAATTCGGGTTCCGGTCCGCAGAAGACTTTATCGCCAATGCCGCTAGAGATTAAATAGTCAACGGCTTTTTGGGCGATCGATCGAGGGTCGCGCTCATACATCTGCCCGGTGCGAGGGTCTACGATCGTGCACACCATACTCAGAGTCGGCACTTCCATGAAAGGGTCCATCCAAGCGGTCGTGGGGTCAGGCACCATCGCCATGTCAGAACTGTTAATGGCTTTCCAACCGCGAATGCTAGACCCGTCGAAGGCTACACCACCAGAGTTAACAAACGACTCTTCCTCAATCAAACTTTTGTGAAACGTACAGTGCTGCCAGATTCCATAAAGATCTACAAACTTGAGGTCGATCAGCTCAATGTTCTGATCCTCAATCATCTTTAGAATTTCTTGTGCTGTCTCAGCCATGAACTACTCCTTAAATCGTTGGCTAAAGGTTCTTCTCAGAAGGGTTCGAGAGAGTGAAGGCGATAGGCTCAGTTAAGATGCCTTACCTCAATCGATGTGATTTATGTTTCTTCTGGCAGGGAATGAGCGATCGTGCATCCTTCCACAGCGAGACCCTGAACTCTGTGACTCATGGTAGGGAGAGCGATAAGGGAGTTTTGTATCTTAAACTACAAAGCCCTTAGTCATTGATGAGAATTTAAATGAGATTAACGATCAAGATAGGGAGCTAAAAACGCAAAAATGTAACGTTTCACAAAGTCTAGGGCATCCAGGCTATCAGTGTTTCAATCGATTCAACCCTGCATGGTAGACTTACCCTAAATCATTTTGATGGGCTACTCGGCTAGTTGCTGTGGGTCGAGGCTCCGGTCAGGGAACGACAAACACTAAATTTGTTTACTGGGTAATTGGGAGAAGAATTTCATGCGGGATGCAGTGACAAGCCTGATTAGAAACTACGACATCACAGGTCGATATCTCGATCGCAATGCGGTTGATGACTTAAAATCCTATTTTGAGACGGGAATGGCACGGGTGCAAGCCGCCGGAGTGATTAACTCAAATGCGGCAGTGATCGTCAAGCAAGCTGGCTTGCGATTGTTTGATGAACTCCCCGAACTCATTCGCCCCGGTGGGAATGCCTATACTACTCGTCGCTATGCAGCGTGTCTGCGCGATATGGACTACTACTTGCGCTATGCCAGCTATGCCCTTGTCGCTGGAGACACCGATGTGCTTGATGAGCGGGTGTTAGAAGGTCTAAGAGAAACCTACAACTCTCTCGGAGTGCCGAGCGGTCCGACGGTGCGCGGCATTCAAATCATGAAAGAGATTGTAAAAGAGCAGGTGGCGGCGGCAGGCGTTGAGGAAACGGCGTTTGTTGACCAGCCGTTTGATTATATGTCACGAGAGTTAGGCGAAAACGACCTCTAAATCGAGTGCTCTGATTTGTGAGCAGTCAGATTTGTCTTCAACAATAGCTGTAGGGGCAAAGCGTTCAGAAAGGCAATCATCGGAGATTCCGATAGGCTGTTTTCTAACCGCTTTGCCCCTACGATCGTAAGAACAGCTTTAATCAAGAACCTATAATCGAGTTTGCATTGCCTTTTTTGGCGAGACGATTAGCTAGCTCGATCGCGGCTTCTCGATCTTTGACAATTCGCAAAAAGCTGTAGTATTTGCCTTTTGCAAAAGGGATAAGCACCGGGTTCTAAAATCCAAATCACGTCTCCTTTGAAAATCTCGACCTTTGAACAGGATGAGTCATAAGAGTCGAGATCCTAAAAAATATGAAATGATAGGGTCATCCTTTTTCATCCCTCATCTTTTTATGGTGAATACACCGTGTCATATCATTGTTGAGGGCAACCCTGCGATCGTTTACGCTAGTCGGGGAGGCGCACCCAACAAAGTATTGCCAACTTTAGAGCGGTTTCTCGATAAGTTTTGGCAAGAGCGCGACCTGTCTGGAGAACACAGCGACACGCCAGAATGCTTACTGGCTCAGATCGTAGTTCGGTTTGGCTACGAGATTTGCGAGGATGATTTTTCTAATCTCAAAGTGGGGGTGAACTATGACCCCACTGCTGAATATTTGTATTTAGTTAGCTCCGATCATTCAGTCATCGTATGGGCAACTGGAGAGGAGTATCACAAAAATCCGTCATTGGGACTGAAAGGCTGTCAGCCATGGATCAGCACTGAATGGCTGGCTGAAGAAAGAGGTTGCTAACTCACAAGATTCTCTTATTGAAGGCATCTCGAAACACCGTGAAGTCAGTTTCAACTTGAGTTGCATACGCGCAAGCGTAGTTTAGTAAGAGAGGGTGCCAAACTGCGGCATTTTTAGCAAAGGTGATCAGATCATCCGCGATCGCAGATCCCTGTCGTCCTCCGCTTCGCAATTGCCCCCAAGCCGTCACCTCTGCCATAGTTTGAATCACTTTTTGTAAGCGTTTGATTTTGCCATTCCAGGCGGTGAGATCGACTTGATCGGCAATGGGTTGAAGTTCTCGCAGCACATAAGATTTGCCGTCTAGCTCTAACGGCGTGAGCAACGCAGGAGGCGATTCTTGAAACCGATACTGAATGGCTACAATCCGCTCTGCCTCGCTCGCCCAGTGAGGTTGGTGAACTTGCAGGTGAGGTTGGAGAGCCGACGATCGAGCCGCTTTTAAATCGAGTAAATAATTGCGATGGGGTGAGCCATTGCCTTCGACTAAGAGAATATAGCGATCGAGTCCTAAACTTCCCGTTCCTGCGATCCGGTGGGCTAGATCCAACACGTTAAAAAACCTCGGATCTGGCTGATGGCTTGCCCATTGAGTTATCAAATGTGTGATCGTTTTGCGTTCTTCTAGAGTCGCTGCAAACGTTTTTCCCGGAATGATCTTCAGCTTGCGCTGCTTGTCTTTTAAGTCGGTTCGCTCAGTTAAGAAGGTTTTACGATCGCGCTTGGCTAACCGCTCTAATAACTCTTTGACCAACCCAGTTGCCGTTTGTGGATGAATGTCACGAGCTTTACCCATTCTCAATGCTGCGGTATAAGCGTTCAGAAACCCCTGGCAAAGCTCTTTTGCCTCCTCATCGTTGATTTTGAGGGTGTGAGCACCGACCAAAACACTGGTAAGAAATCGAGCTACATCCCAGCTACAGGGAGCTAATACCGATTCATCAAAGTCGTTGAGATCGAAATAGACTAGACGATCGTCGCCTCGATAGCTGCCAAAATTCTGCAAATGCAAATCGCCACAGACCCAAACGGGCGGCATTTCGTCGATCGCCGCTTCTTTAGGAATGTCTTGATAAAACAGATGACAGGTTCCTCGCAAAAAGCCAAATGCGTTGCTTGCCATCGCCTGATATTTTCGCTTCAACAGAGTTGGGTCGCGGTCTTGATTGAACTGCCGAATTTGGGCAACGATATCTCTTTGCATTATTTGATTGGGCTTAGTTCAGGAAATTGTGGCTTGTAGAGCAATTCTAAACCAGACGTGAGAAGCAAGGTTATCTACAGCTCCCCGCAAGGGATAAACGTGCACCCCGATTTAACCCAATTCGTCACGAATGACCGTTAACCCTAAACTCTTGTAAGCAGCCAGCATTTCATTGGTCACAGTTGGCGCAGTGACTAAATAAGTGAGTGCTTGAATCGATTCAACAACATAAGAGGCTGCCGTATCTAACTTTGCAGCAGTGACCAACCCGACCACTTCGGCGGCTCTTGAAATCATGGCTCGTTTTACATGAGCCTCATTCAAGTTTGTCACACTGATTCCGACCTCTGGATGCAGACTGCAAACGCCCAGCAAGCAAAGATCTGCCCGAATCATTCGTAAGGCTTCAACCGTTGCAGAACCAACATTCACCAATGCTTTTTTATAAAGCTGTCCGCCCAACATCACCACCTCAATGTGAGGATGATCGGCAAGGGCGATCGAGATCGGCGGACTGTTGGTGACGATCGTAGCGTGCAGATCTAACGGCAACTGACGGGCAACTTGCAGCGTTGTGGTTCCCCCATCTAAAATCACAACCTGTCCCGGACGCACTAATTTTGCGGCGGTGCGAGCGATCGCTTCTTTTTCTTTAGGGGCTTGTTTCTGGCGATCAGCATAACTGGCAGTTGCCGGAGAGGTTAGAAGTGCGCCCCCGTGAACACGTTGCAGTAAACCAGATTCTGCCAATTCCCGCAGATCGCGTCGAATCGTATCTTCAGAAACTTTAAGGACTGCACTGAGTTCTGAAGACAGCACCTTCTTCTCTCGCAGCAAGAGGTCTAGAATGAATTGTCGCCGCTCAGCCGTCAGCATCATTGAGTTTTCCTGAACTTGCGTGTTTGGTCTTGAAATCGCACGTTTGTGAGTTTATACTCATTGATATTCCTATTATCACCCAACAAATCCGCACTTTCAATTGAATTCAGGCACATTCGTGTAAGTCGTCCTATCCAATCTGTTTCAAAACCAATCTATGAATCCTACTACTTCGTTTCCGATCGACCTCAGCCAATACAAAGCCTTAAAGCTTGATGCAGCCAATCCAGTTCTGACCGATGAACAGCGCTCAATTCTTAAAGACAACATTCAATTTTGTCGCGACGCGATCGTGTTCTTCACGGCGACAGGGGCAGCTAGAGGCGTAGGCGGACACACAGGCGGACCTTACGACACTGTTCCTGAAGTGGTGATCCTGGATGCACTGTTTCGAGATGCACCTGAGCAGTTTGTGCCAATTTTCTTTGACGAAGCCGGACACCGGGTAGCAACGCAATATTTGATGTCAGCGATTCACGGTGACTTACCTGTTGAGCAACTTGCCCATTACCGCGAGGCATATTCTCACCTACCTGGGCACCCAGAACTGCGGCTGACTCCTGGTGTGAAGTTTAGTTCGGGTCGTTTGGGGCATTTGTGGGGCTATGTGAATGGTGTAGCGATCGCCAACCCTGGTAAAACAGTATTTTGTCTCGGCTCTGATGGTGCTCAGCAAGAAGGCAACGATGCAGAAGCGGCTCGATTAGCAGTGGCTCAACACATCAACGTCAAGCTGATTATCGACGACAACGATGTGACGATCGCGGGGCACCCATCTAAATATCTGCCTGGATTTACGGTGGCTAAAACCTTGGCGGGACAGGGCATGAAAGTGCTAGAAGGAAACGGCGAAGATATTGATGATTTATATCGTCGGATTTGCGAAGCGGTCACCACTTCAGGACCGATCGCGGTCGTTAATCATCGTCCGATGTCTGTCGGCATTGAAGGAATTGAAGGCAGCACCCACGGGCATGACGTGATTCCAGTCAAGGCAGCGATCGCCTATCTAGAAAAGCGGGGTCTGACTTCAGCCGTTGAGTATCTCAAGGGCATCAAGCCCACCGGAAACCCCTACAACTTTGTCGGGTCGGGCAAAAACTGGGACTCCAATCGCAACGTCTTTGGCGATGCAGTGGTCGCGATGCTGGATGAAATGAGTGAAGCCGATCGCAAAGCCAATGTCCTAGTCATTGACAGCGATCTAGAAGGCTCTTGTGGGTTGAAGAAGATTCACGATGCCCATCCAGAAGTCTTCATTTCTTCTGGCATTATGGAGCGAGGTAACATCTCGGCGGCGGCTGGGTTCGGCATGGTCGAAGGCAAGCAAGGGATCTTTGCAACCTTCGCCGCATTTCTTGAAATGTGCGTGTCAGAAATCACGATGGCGCGGCTCAACTACTCTAATTTGCTCTGCCACTTCTCCCACTCTGGCGTTGACGATATGGCAGATAACACCTGTCACTTTGGGATCAACAACTTCTTTGCCGACAACGGGCTTGATGATGGCTATGAAACGCAGCTTTACTTCCCTGCTGATGCCGCCCAGATGAGAGCGTGTGTCAAAGCCGTGTTTCATCAGCCCGGACTGCGGTTTATCTTCTCGACTCGCTCTAAGACACCCAATATTCTCGACGCAAACAACACCGACCTCTATGGGGGCAACTACACCTTTGTCCCAGGCAAAGATGAAGTGGTGAGAGAAGGAACCGCAGGCTACATCGTCGCCTTTGGAGATGCTCTCTATCGCGCTGCTGATGCTGTAGAGCGGCTCAAGCAAGAAGGCATTGACGTTGGCTTGATCAACAAACCGACGCTCAATGTCATCGACGAAGCCATGATGGCGAAAATCGGGGCTGCGCCGTTTGTGTTAGTGGTCGAAGCCTTTAACCGCCGCACTGGGTTAGGAATCCGCTTTGGGTCTTGGCTGTTAGAGCGGGGCTTGACTCCTAAGTTTGCACATCTTGGCACTCATAAAGAGGGCTGTGGCGGCTTGTGGGAACAATACCCCCACCAGGGACTTGACCCCGATAGCATTATCAGCAAGGTGAGAGAGTTGATGAAATAACGTCTCTGTTTAAGTCGCGATCGTATTAGGCTCGCGATCGAGCGAACGTCGTCTTGGATAACAAGGCGACGTTTGTTCTTTAAAGGGCGAATGAATCAGAGCGCTAAGACTCGACTAATCCCAACTCCTGCCGATAATTAAAATTGCGCTTAACTCTGCGGTTGGTAACCGGAGTAAGGTCATATTTTGCATTGTGCTTATTGATTTCCTGCTCGTGATCAGCAAACCACGCTTTAACCTCTGCAACAGGTTGATCACTAATCTTTTGAAGAATACCCAGCGAGATGTAAATGGGAGGTTCTTTTTTAGCCTTGTTGTAGTCTATGATGGCGGCGACTACTTCATCGATCGCGATTTCATCTGCATCGTCGTCAGCTTCGGTTTCTGCCTCTTCTAACTGTGAGTCTCTCGTAGACGAAGAACTGAGCAGAGAATCTAAGTTGCGATCGAGAGTTTTGTCGTTGATAGAAGCTGTCACCGATGGAGGAGACGCAATCGAAGGACTAAAGCCCTTCTGAAGAATATCTAGTGCTTGATTTCTGAGGGTAGTAACTCCGCGAGTCGAGAGATCATATTTTTTAGCGACCGTCTTGCTGGCATTCGAGTCGCCTAATAGTTCTCGATGTAAGCAATCTAGAGCAACTTTGACCTTCTCTGTTGAAAATAAGTCATTAGAGTTACGAGGCATGACAGTTCATTTATTGAAGTTAATATGTAGACTATAACTTAATCAGGGCATCTTGAAAGAATACTTTTTGTCAGTGAGCCAAGAAATTGAGTAATACTTTCCTGTTCAATCTTGATTAAATTTGTAGTATCCTAATATGCCTATAGTCGTAGGATCTATATTTCAACCTGTAGATTAATATGATGTTGAAGTGCTTAAGAAGGTGCGATCGTGGGTGAAGGCTAGAATGGCGGCATAGAGTTGCACCAGACTACTGATAGTTAACTTCTAGAGAAAAGGCAACCGGTTAGACTCAATCTGGGAGCAAATTTCTCACGTATGAGACAGCATTTGCTTTAATATCAGTCCCGTCGTTTAGTTTGGAAGCTGCCCAACTTAGTCGAAAACGGTCAGCCGCACGATCGGCTGCTTGATTTCCTGCATTGTGTGAGGCGGTCTCTTCACCAAAGCAGGCACGATTTTTGGCGAGAGCATCCCGACCTTTTTTCCCGGCTGCATCACTGTGCCCTCGCAGGTGATGAAAGGTAGCGGGAATCAGTCGCAATGCCTCAAGTCGCTCCCACAAATCCTGATTGACCACAGGCTTTCCTTTGATAGTGAGCCAGTTGCGCTGCTGCCAAATAGAAACCCACTGCTCATTGAGTCCGTCGATCGTGTATTTAGAATCAGAGAAAATCGGCGTTTTAAGGGGCTGTGGATGGTCTTGCAGATACTTCAACGCGGTAATCATGCCGAGTAATTCAGCCCGCAGATTTGTGCTATCTAGTTCGCAGCCTCCTAGCTCGATCGTGGTGCCGTCAGCCAACCGGACGATCGCCGCATAGCCACACAGACCCAAATTTCCACTGCCATCTGTATAAATCGCTCGAACAAGAGAATAATTCATGAATGATTCATGGGCGATATTCGGATTCTCGATCTATGCTCTCATGTAAGACTAGGTAGAACGAGACTTGCATTCAGCCACTACTGCTTGAGATTAACAAGATTCTGAGTTTGATTAAAACGATCCATCCGTTCTGCAAATAGCTCCGCAACCCCTTCTAGTTCGCCCAACGCTGCTTTCTTTTCTAATCGGGCTGCTGGTTCTTGAATCGCGATCGCGCCGATGCTTCCACTTGAGCCTTTAATATAATGGGCTTCACGTCCAATAAGGGGGAAATTATGGGCACAAATAGCAGACTCCAATGCCTTTAATCGCTCAGGTAATGTCTCAACGAATGTCTTTAAAAATTCTAATTCAAAGGCTTTGTTCCCTGTAGAAAGCCTATAGAGATAAGCCCAATCAATCCATTCGTCTCCAACCACATCGCCCTCCTGATTAGAAGAAGCATTTATCAGACGTTCATTTAGCTGCTTTTTTGCAGTCTTAATGATTTGGCTCCAGTGGGTTAGTTTAGCCGCTAATTCCTCTTGACGAACTGGCTTACTGATATAGTCGTTCATTCCAGCGTCTAAACAGCGCGCTTGATCTTCTTTCATCGCATTCGCTGTCATCGCGATGATGAGCGTGGCTTTGATTTTCCCCTGCGATCGTCGAATTTCTTGGGTTGCTTCATAGCCATCGATCTCCGGCATTTGATAATCCATTAAAATTAGATCGTAGTGAATTTGTGTGAGTAAATTTAAACCTTTTTGACCATTGGTGGCAACATCTGCTTCATAGCCTAAATTCTTTAACTGATTTAGCGCTACTTCCTGATTCACTAAGCTATCTTCTGCAAGCGACCCCTTCTTTATCGGACTTTTCTCGTCAGCAATGATAGATGAGCTAACGTGGGGTGTTAATGTGTATGGCTGGTAAGATACTAGACGTGCGCTGAGATATAGATTTTCATCCGAGAATGTGAGCGCGATCGTGAGGTCTCTTGCATAAATCTGGGAACCTCCCTAAATCTCCTAAGATGGGGGGTGAAGGCGGACTTCTAAAGAAATCAACGCCAAACTCTGATTCGTGCAGAAAATCTATTAAATTTGCTTAATCTAATCATTCTTGTTCCTCCTAAATTTTGTGCTGCGAAAACACCGCTTACGGCTTTTAATATTCTGTCTAGGAGGATGGTTGCTATTAGATGGGGTCGCCCATCTAGGAGCTGAGGCTTTTTGGTTTCAAAGAGTGGGCTATT
>JBBRMC010000102.1:0-9341 GCA_038231055.1 Leptolyngbyales cyanobacterium | reverse complement strand
TGGGGGCAAAGTGATTGTAATCAATCCCATGATGGAGATTGGATTGGTTAAGTTTGGCTCTCCAGCGTTTCCCATCAAGTCTCTGATTCCTGGATCGGATATCTCTTCGCTGTATTTGCAACCGATTCCGGGTAGTGATGTGGCGTTGTTTGTTGGGATTCAGAAATCGCTCATCGATCGGGGATTGGTCAAGGCAGAATTTCTCAAAGCACACACTGAAGGGTGGGAAGCAGTGATTGAAGAGGCTCGATCGACGAGTTGGGACATGATCACCTCAACCTGTGGAGTTTCTCAGCCTGAAATCGAAGCGGCTGCAACCATTATCGGCAACGCTAAAGGGGTCGTATTCGGATGGGCAATGGGAATCACTCAACACACGAATGGAGTCGATAACGTCTTCAGTCTTTGCAACACGGCGCTAATCACTGGCAACATTGGTAAAGAAGGCGCAGGGGTGATGCCTGTAAGGGGACACTCAAACGTCCAAGGATTCGGCTCAATGGGCGTGACAACACAAGAGCTAAAAAAAGGATTGCAAGACGCACTTGAAACATTATTAGGACATCCCCTTAGCAAAGTGAAGGGATATGACACCCGCGATTTAATTGAGGCGGCTGATCAAGACAAAGTAGAGACGCTCATCTGTTTGGGCGGCAACTTGTATGGTGCAAATCCTGACTCGACTCAGGCAAAGCGATCGCTGAGCAAAATAGACACCATTATCTATCTGGCAACCAAGCCCAATATTGGGCACTTTAATGGACTCGCCAAACAGACGACGATCGTGCTTCCGGTGCGAAATCGCTTTGAGAATCCCTATAAAACGACGACTGAATCGGGCAATAATTTTGTCCGGTTGAGTGACGAGGGCGAGACGCATCTCAAAGACGCAGATCTGATCGCTGAAGTCGAATTCTTGACTGAGTTAGCCCACCGAATTCACGGCAACTATCCAGTAGATTGGCGTAAATTGCGCGATCCGAAGTTTGTCCGAAAGCTCATATCCGAGACTGTTCCCGGATATGAGAAGATGGCGACGATCGACGAAACGCATGAGGAATTCACGATCGCAGGACGCATTCTGAGCGAACCGAGATTCTCAACGCCATCGGGGAAAGCCTCAATGTCTACAACGCCACTGCCAATCTTAAAATTACCGGATGCACGATCGTTTAATGAATCAAATCCGAAGGGAATTGTGGTCGCGATTATGACAGGTCGCAGCTATTCTCAGCACAACACCGTCGTTTATAAAATTGACGACAAATATCGAGGGATGCCTCACCGAAACTGCATTTTGATGAATCGGTCGGACGCAGAAATCGCGGACTTAAGCGAACATCAGCGTGTGACCGTGCAAGGGGATGCTGGCAAGCTAGAGCAGGTCGAAGTCATCTATGGTGCCGTGCGTCCCGGAGCTGCCGTAATGTTTTATCCAGAGGTGAATGTGATCTTCAAAGCAAACGTTGAGACTCGATCGGGCACACCCTCATTCAAACGGGTTCCAGCCCTTGTCCACGCATAAACTCTTAACAAAGTTGCTGCGAGGTGTGGCTTCAGATGCCTGAAAACCAATCAAGGTAACTGGCTTAAACAATCTAACTACTTAACCAAATGCAAAACATCACGCAGAACGCTGGAGCCTGCAAGATCCCAAAGCAAATAGGCAACAAATCCAATCATGGCTAAACGCCCGTTCCACAGTTCGGCTTGAGGCTTGAAACCAAAGAGGAACGCATTGCGATCGACACCGTTATATTCATTCGTGGTAGAAGCAGGACTGGTCGTTTTGTTAGACTGCATGATTTACTTTCCTTAACATTCCGTTACAACAAGATACTATCACAGATTTGATTTTTGCTGCTTGGCTCAAAAGGAATTTAAAACTCAAAGTAGCGATCGTCAAACATGCTGATTGCGCTTCGACAATCCCATCAGATTGCACAGTTTATAGACGGCTCTTGCGCCGACATTGCCATCCCATTCGCCATCGCCCACCTCAACCACATCAAACCCAACAATCTGCCGCCCACTCTCAACGACCTCACGAAACAAACAAATCGTTTGCTCTAGCTCCAGCCCTCCCGGAACAGGAGTGCCCGTATTGGGACAGAGTTTGGGATCAAGTCCGTCAATATCAAAACTGATGTAAACCTGTTGCGGCAATTCCGCCACGATCTGTTTGCACATCTCTAGCCACGAAATACCTGCGTAGAGTTTTTGCTTGAGCATCGGGTCGTAGTAGGTAGACACCCGCCCGTTTGAGGATTGAATTAGGGTAATTTCGTCGTGACAAATATCGCGAATGCCAACCTGCACGAGTTTAGACAATTGCGGCACTTTCAGAGCATTAAACATAATTGAGGCGTGAGAAAACTCAAAGCCCTCATAGGCATCGCGCAAATCGGCGTGAGCGTCAATGTGCAAAATTCCGAAGTCGGGGTAACGATCGCCGATCGCCCGAATTGCTCCCAACGGCACACTGTGATCGCCCCCAATCACCGCAACTTGTTTGCCTTGGTTCATCGCGGCTTGAGTCTGGTCAAATAGCCATTGATTGATGGCTTGACTCTCTTGATTAATAGTCTCCAAAACCTGTACTAAACCAGGATCGTCCTCCACTCGTCGCCCCTGCTCCATTTGCTCAATGATGCGGGTGGCATCTTGTCTAAGGGCTTGACTTTTTTGCTGAATCCGATCGTCGATTTCGAGCATAAAAATGCCTTGCTTCCAACCATCAGGATAGTCAAAATCATAGACATCTAACTGTCGTGAGGCATCCAAAACTCGGCGCGGTGCGGCGGCGGTGCCTGCTCGATAAGAAACCGTCACCTCCCACGGCACACCAATCACAATAATGTTGGCTGACTCATAATCAAAGGGCAACCCTAACAAATTTCCGTTATCGACTCCGATCTCGTTCGGGTCAAAGGTTTGCAGAATCTCTTCTCTCGTTGCCATTTGAGTGTGTCCTCAGTCTTTCTCTCAGTTTATCTTTCTCCGCAGGTTCCAGGTTTCGGCAGCCAGATAAAACCTGCCCTGCGATACAGTTTTCCCATCAACTGACCCGTCAGACTAAATAACGAGTCAAGCATTGACCTAAACCACTTCAACCAGAAACAAATTATGGATCAGCAAATTGGCTTTATCGGTCTAGGAAACATGGGCGTGCCAATGGCAACTAATTTGCTGGAATCGGGCTATTCGCTGCGAGTTTATAACCGATCGCCCGACAAAGCCCAGCCACTTCTCGAAAAAGGGGCTGAAGTAGTCAACACGCCCGCAGAAGTCGTGGAGTCGGGTGGATTAGTCATCACGATGTTGGCAAACGATCAGGCGCTAGACGCGATCGTGATGGGCGAAAACGGCATTCTCAACAAGCTGGGATCAGATGGAATTCACCTATCGATGAGTACGGTATCTCCAGCAATCTCCAAAAAATTAGCCGAACAGCACGATCGCCAGGGTTCTCACTATCTAGCTGCCCCGGTGTTTGGTCGCCCTGACGCAGCCGCCGCTCGAAAATTGTGGATTGCCCTCTCTGGAAAGACAACCGCAAAAGAACGTGTGAAACCTGTTTTAGATCTGTTGGGACAAGGAGTATTCGATTTTGGAGACACAGCAGAGTCGGCAAACGTCGTCAAATTAACGGGGAATTTCTTGATTATTAGCGCGATCGAGGCAATGGCAGAGGCGTTCACGCTGGCAGAAAAGAATGGGATCGATCGTGAACAACTTGCCCAGTTATTTGGTCAAACATTGTTCGCCTGTCCGATCTATCAAAACTATGGGCGAATGGTTGCCCAACAGCAATACGAACCCGCCGGATTCAAGCTCTCGTTAGGGTTAAAAGATGTCACTCTAGCGCTGCAAACGGCACGAGAAAGCCAGATGCCAATGCCCTTGGCGAGTTTGCTGCACGATCGTCTCCTAGCAGCCGTTACTAACGGCAAAGGTGACTTGGATTGGACAGGATTAGCACTGAGCGCATCTGAAGAAGCGGGATTAAAACATTAAATGTGACATCAGTTTGCAGACTATACAAACAAGGAGTCTAGAACGACATTACCTGGCAAACCACAAGGTGTAATAGGCGAACATACCCTTTATTGGGGGTCTTTTAGCAAAACCATCGCAACCTCAGGAAAATGCTGTTGCAGACACCCATCACAAATGCCGTGGGTGAATTCCGCCGATGAATGTTGCTTGATGAAACTCTCAACCGTTGACCAATAGCCTTGGTCATCACGAATGCCTTTGCAATAAGAGCAAATAGGAATCAGCCCTTCCATCAGCTTAATTTGGTCAAGAGACTTGGCAAGACTTGCCGAGACGCGCCGCAACTCCAGTTGAGCAACGACTTGCCGTGCCAGTGCCTCCAGCGATATTTTTTGTGCCTCTGACAGCGATCGTGGTTGTCGATCGATGACACAGAGAGACCCAAGAGCGTGTCCCTCAGGGCTGATTAGAGGAGCACCCGCATAGAAGCGAATCGAAGGATCAGATGTGACGAGAGGATTATTGACAAACCGTTGATCACATAGGGCATCATTCACCACCAAGGTTTTGTTACTTAAGATGGTGTGACCACAAAACGAAATATTCCGAGCAGTCTCGCTCACATCTACACCCACCTTAGACTTAAACCACTGCCGCTCTGCGTCTACCAGACTAATCAGGGCGATCGGAACCTCGCAAATGAACGAGGCTAATCGGGTGAAGTCATCATATGCTTGTTCTGAGGGCGTATCTAAGATCTGATATTGTCTCAGGGCTTCGAGTCTAGCAGCTTCCTGATCCGGTTTTCGTGCTTCCATATCATAGACCTCTGTTTATCAACATCCTAGATAACGGTCACTACAATATTAGCTACTAAACCCCCTGGGTGAATCAGCCACTTCTTAGACAACGTAAGAGGGCTACTCCCTGTAGCCTCTTTGAGTTGAACCTTCAGACTTATACCTCTAACGAGTGAGACAAGCAGCAAGGTTAAAATGTGATGTTGCTTAATGTGAGTAGATAAAATCTAGTAGTCCGTCAAGGATATTTTGAGGGGTAGTAAAAGTCTATAACTCTTTCCTAGAAGCAAGTTTAGAGAAGATCTATCCCTCAATTTAAGATTGACAGTCTACTAGAGTTGTTGCGAAATAAAGTTAAAAACGGCTAAAAGTCAATCGTATCAATCGTTTTGGACGACTCACCGAAAAAGCTCCGGAAGCAATTCAGCGTAAGGGTTTCAGCGATTTTTGATGTTATTTGATAACGAGTCTTCTGTTTGCTCAACCCGCAGCGATTTATTAGAGATGATCTAGGGAGAGATCGGACGTGTGATGAACGAATATGATTAAATTTCATCCTCTGACTGTCATGCTATTGCCACCTAAACCTGTCCAGACCATTGTTCGAGGCATTCTGGTGTTGATGTTGGTTAGCATCTCTACTGGGTGCCGCAATCAAGCCACAGCAGAAAGTTCCAAGGCTCCTCCCGTTTTCAAACCATCTACTCAATCGGCTGCCCGACCCGATAATGACGTTCTCATCTATCAAGGGCAACCCCGAACCTACGTTTTACATACGCCCAAGTCTTATCGGTCTAATCGCCCTTTGCCGATCGTGATTGCTTTTCATGGTTATGGCTCACAGGGCAAAGATTTGGCAGCGAGTAGCGGCTTGAATGACCTCGCGGATCAGCAAGGATTTCTAGCCGTTTACCCCGACGGACTCGATCGCCGCTGGAATCTGACCCAATCCCTATTTAGTCAGGTCGATGATGTCGGGTTTGTCTCTGCTTTAATTGATCATCTGACTCAGATTCGAGCCGTTGACCCACGACGAATTTATGCGATGGGTGTCTCGAATGGAGGCTTTTTAGTGCAGCGTTTGGCGTGTGAACCCTCCAGTCGCATCGCAGCATTTGCCTCCGTGGTCGCGACCTTACCTGAATCACTGCGATCGGATTGTAAAGCATCTCGTCCGGTGTCGATGTTGATGATGAATGGCACCGACGATCGTAAAGTGCCCTGGAAAGGAGGTCGGATGCTTTATGGTTCAATTCTCTCGGTGCCAGCTTCGATCGAGTTTTGGCAACAGCACAATCAATGCAACGCAAAATCTGGGATCAAACGAGCTGTGAACGATCGGGTAGACCTCGATCGCTATTCCAACTGTCAGGCTGGATCAGAAGTCGAACTTGTCACCCTCAAAGGCGTAGGACATCTCTTTCCAAGAGGCGGATCGGGACAAAACTCGCTGATTAACGGCGGTCAAGAAATCTGGGCGTTCTTTCAACGACATCCCCTAAAATAGAGGGTCTTACGTCCTCACGCCCGAATGGTTATGACCTCTTACTTTCGTCCTAGCATTGATGCGATCGCGGGCTACGTTCCCGGTGAGCAGCCTAAGCCAGGCACACCCGTCATCAAGCTCAACACCAACGAAAATCCTTATCCTCCCTCGCCTGCTGCAATGGAAGTGTTGCGGACTCTAGACAGTGAGTGGTTGCGGCGCTATCCAGACCCATTTGCGAATGAGTTTCGTCAAGCGGCGAGTGATGCGCTAGGGGTTCCAGCCGATTGGATGATTGTTGGCAATGGCAGCGACGACTTGTTAAATGTGATCATTCGCGCCTGTGCAGAATTGGGGCGTAAGGTCGTTTATCCAACCCCGACCTATGTGTTGTATCAGACGTTAACCGAAGTTCAGGTTGCCGAACAGATCGAAGTGCCTTATGGGGATGAGTATGCCTTACCGATCGAGGAACTCATTGCTGCCAAGGGTGCTGTGACTCTGATTGCTACGCCGAATAGTCCGTCAGGTCATAGTGTCGCGATCGACGATCTTCGACAACTCGCCACCCGATTATCAGGTGTGTTAGTCATTGACGAAGCCTATGTTGATTTTGCTGATCAGACAGCGTTACCGCTCGTGAAAGAATTTGACAACGTGATTGTCATTCGTACGTTATCAAAAGGATATTCTCTAGCAGGGTTACGTCTTGGGTTTGGCATTGCGAATCCGGCTCTGCTGAGCGGATTGTTTAAGGTAAAAGATAGCTATAACATTGACGCGATCGCCTGCACGATCGGAGCGGCGGCAATGCGCGATCAGTCCTATAAAAATAGGTGTACAGAACGAGTCAAAGCATCCCGCTCAAACCTGTTTTCTGACCTCAAAAACCTGGGCTTCCGGCTGTGGGAGTCTCAAGCTAACTTTTTGCTCACTCAACCTCCTGCCGGAAACGCAGAGCAGATTTATCTTGCACTAAAAGAGCAAGGAATTTTAGTCCGTTATTTCAACCGATCGGGGTTGTCAGATAAATTGCGAATCACGATCGGCACCGATGAACAGAATCAACGGCTTGTCGAAGTCTTGACGCATCTCATTTGAGTTTTGGGGCGTTTCTCTGGGATCTGTTGGACATAGGTAACATACTCATTCTCTCGCCCAAGCTCTTTTGCAAGAGCCGCAATGTTCAATCGTTTCAGCAAGTCGATTGTAATGGGTCGTTTATCATTCCAGAAGATCATGGAACTGAGAAATTCTGTCGCGATCGAGGAGTTGAGAATCTCTGTGAGAAACACCACCTCATCTTCAGACCGGCATGACAGAAAATAAACCGTGTCATCAAATACAGCAGGTCGGTCGTCAATTGGGCGAATCGCTGTGAACACTACTTTCTTATAGAACCCTGAAATTGCAATCTTCCACGGCGTAAAGGTGTAAGAACCGACTCCAAAAATTGAGAACGGCGGACGTTTTCGGTAGATTGAACTGCCCCGATTTGCAAAGGCATTTGCATTGTCTTGAAGATATTGCCACGTTCTAGGAGAATCTTGTTCAATGTGAGCCGTATCCTCTCCGATAACGTGTTGTGTGACGAGTAAATATTTTCGACACGTTGTGATTCGATTATTGCTGATGTCAGAGCTTTTCAAAAGAGGATAAATATATATGTCTTCTAACGTGATCGTGATGCCATTACCATTTCGATAACCATTATTCGTTTTTTCCAACTCCATCACTTTGGCACAATCGTGCTTAATGCCAGAACGCCAAGTGTATTTTTCATCGGTTCCATGCAGATGTTGCCAGCGATCGTAAGCGGCTACATTCGCAATTATGACTCCGTTCCGATATCCGATCATGTGCGATGCTTGAGCATCTGATAAGTCATCATAAACAAGGCAGTCTTTTGAGAATGTTTGCTGTCCAAACTCCATTACAAAAAGGCAAGCATCAACTGCTGCCTTAAAATATTTCATTGCATCAATCTTGTAGATTTGAGCGGATTGAGCAGGATAGCCGTGTTTCCAAGCGTAGACCAACACTTTGCGTGCAACAGATGCTTTGCAGAGCATTGCCATCATTCCAGTTCGTTGTTTGAACCATTCAAGATGCTGAAGCAACATCCATTCTGAAATATCAAAATTGCTTTTGCCTGTGAGGGCATCGAGCCCGTTCAAACGCTGAAAATTTGACTTCTCTGGAAGATTAGAGCTTTGGAGTCCTCCCAGCATTGCATTTGTCACCCAAGGCGGATTTCCAATCACTAAAATTGGTTCTGGAAACTTGCTTAAGATTTCAGACCAGTCCATTTGAAAGAAGTCAGCGTGTAGTGTCTGAACGAACTGATTTTTTCTACTCGCAATAAGTTGCTGCTGTAATTTTTCTAAGTAAGGTTTATTGATTTCAACGCCTACACAGTGTTGAACGGTGGGAAATGCGTCGATTGCCGCTAGAAGAAATGAACCATGTCCACACGTGGGTTCTAGGATAGATACAGGCTCGATCGTGAGTTGTTTAATGACTTGAAGCGATCGGTGAGCCAATTCATCGGGAGTCTGAAAATCGCCAAACTCGCAAGCCCGACTATTCTTGAGTAAGACCACGCCTCATTACCTCACCCGATAAACACCCTCTACGTTACCAGCATTTTGAATCACACGGCTGTATTGAAGTCGCCATTGTAGGGCATTTGAAATCGTGAGATATCCGGGTTCTGGTGGGTTTCGCAAAAGTTCTTCAGCCATTTTTTGGGCTTCAATTTCATCGACTGGAAGGTTTCTATCCATCATGAAAGCGATGAGATCATCGACATTGCCCTCATTTTCTAGAATTTGAATAATTCCTCGTGTCATTTGAAAATCGGCAGTTCGCGTCTTATCGACAAAGATCGTGTGCATCATCTCTAGTCTGCCTGTCCGATTGATTGAGTCGTCGGTTTTGTTATAGACAAATACAAGTAGATGATAGCCAAGACCATATATCTTCTGACGCGCTGATCTATATGGGCAGGATGATTGAGGTTGACGGACGCTTGTCACCTTGATATCAACTTCAAG
>JBBRMC010000101.1:0-9346 GCA_038231055.1 Leptolyngbyales cyanobacterium | reverse complement strand
ATGTCAACTGATTTAGCATGACGACTTAACGATATAGTACGGTTGCCTGAATAGGGAGATCCGCCCTTAAAAGTTGAGAAATCCTTCCCAATCTTTTTGTTGAATCAGTCTTGCCCATAGGTATGGTTATAAGTTAATGAGGGCGTGTGCTTAGATTGGCTTGTCTATATTAGAGGTGAATTTAGAAGAACTGCGGTTTGACACATCAGGATTTGAGAAGTTACTTCGCCAAAACCCGACGATCGTTCAGATTTGGTGTTATTGATTAAATACATACGCTGCCTCACTCAGCTAGTCCCTCCCTGCTCTCTTCTGTAAGTTAACGAGACTCATGTCAACTCTTGTCATCGTTGAATCCCCTACCAAAGCCCGCACCATTCGCAACTATCTGCCCTCTACCTACCGGGTCGAGGCATCGATGGGTCATGTGCGCGACTTGCCTCAGTCTGCTACTGATATTCCAGCATCCGTGAAGGGTGAAAAGTGGGCACAGCTAGGAGTCAACGTCGATTCTAATTTTGAACCCCTTTATATCGTTCCTCAAGATAAAAAGAAGATTGTTAAGGAACTCAAAGAAGCCCTTAAAAACGCGGACGAATTGCTGCTAGCGACTGACGAAGACCGCGAGGGTGAAAGTATTAGCTGGCACTTGTTGCAACTGTTGCAGCCTAAGGTGCCTATCAAGCGTATGGTGTTCCACGAGATCACCGAAGAGGCGATTCAGGAAGCGATTCGCAACTGTCGCGACGTAGACGAAAAGTTGGTTCGTGCGCAAGAGACGAGACGAATTCTCGATCGCTTAGTCGGTTATACCCTCTCTCCATTGCTCTGGAAAAAGATCGCGATGGGGCTGTCTGCGGGGCGTGTTCAGTCTGTAGCCGTCCGAGTGCTGGTGAAACGCGAGCGTGAGCGTCGAGCATTTCGCCGAGGATCGTATTGGGATCTCAAGGCGCTGCTGAGACTGGGCGAGACAAACGGCAAGCAGAAAACAAATGAATTTGAAGCCCGACTCGTGACCTTAGGCGGTCGCAAACTTGCGACAGGTGCCGACTTTGACGAATCGACAGGTCAGATTGTTGCGGGTCGAAATGTCTTGCTGCTCAACGAGGCAGAGACGAGAGCCTTACAAGAACGGCTGGCTGACAAAACTTGGACGGTTTCAGACCAAGAAGAACGCCCGGTGACTCGCAAACCGTCGCCACCATTTACCACATCGACCTTGCAACAAGAGTCGAACCGCAAGTTAGGACTGTCTGCCCGTGACACGATGCGGACGGCTCAGAGCCTTTATGAGCAAGGCTACATCACCTATATGCGAACAGACTCGGTACATTTGTCAGGACAAGCGATCGCCGCCTCTCGCGAATGCGTCCAGCAGATGTATGGTTCTGATTATCTCAGCCCTCAACCTCGCCAATACACCACCAAGAGCAAGGGTGCTCAAGAAGCTCACGAGGCGATTCGCCCTGCTGGAAGCAGCTTCCGCACCCCGCAGCAGACCAAACTAAGCGGACGGGAGTTTCAACTCTACGATCTGATCTGGAAGCGCACCGTTGCCACTCAGATGGCAGATGCCCGACAAACTCAAATCACTGTCCAAATTCAAGTTGAGGATGCAGGCTTTAGAGCCAGCGGCAAACGCATTGATTTTCCTGGGTTCTTCCGCGCCTATGTCGAGGGATCAGATGATCCGAGTGCGGCGATCGAGAGTCAAGAGGTCATCTTGCCTGCGATGCGTGTGGGCGACCATCCCGCTTGCCGGAATCTGGACGCGATCGGGCACGAAACCCAGCCTCCTGCGCGTTACACCGAAGCCTCTCTTGTCAAAACTCTAGAAAGTGAAGGCATTGGTCGCCCCAGTACCTACGCCAGCATTATTAGCACCATCATCACCAAAGGATATGCTCAATTAGTCGGCAATGCCCTGATTCCAACCTTTACTGCCTTTGCTGTCACCGATCTTTTAGAGAAGCATTTCCCTGAAATCGTTGACCCCAGCTTCACGTCAAAAATGGAGCAAACCCTGGATGACATCGCAACAGGTGAAGTGCAATGGCTTCCTTATCTCCGTAATTTTTACTCAGGTGAAGAAGGGTTAGAAAAACAGGTCAAAGAGCAAGAAAGCAAAATCGACCCGAAAGAAGCCCGCACCATTCATTTTGGTGATTTAGAAGCGAGAATCAAAATCAGCAAGACAGGGGCTTACATTGAGTCAGAAAACGGCAATATCAATCTGCCCAAGGATATGCCACCTGCTGATCTCAACGCTGAGCAAATCGAAGTTTTGCTTCAGGGTCCCAAAAAGTTAGGCGTTCATCCTGAGAGTGGTGAACCTATCTACGTCAAGTTGGGTCCTTATGGGCATTATATTCAGCTAGGCGATAAATCGGATGCAAATCCGAAGCCTAAAAATGTGTCTCTCCCCAAAGGAGTTACGCCTGAAACGGTGACGATCGAGCAAGCGATCGGATTATTAGCACTGCCTCGAACGCTGGGAATGCACCCCGACACAGGGCGAAAAGTTCAGGCGAGTCTAGGTCCCTATGGTCCTTACATCGTCCATGACTTAGGAAAAGGCGAAGACGGTAAAGTGCATAAAGACTATCGATCGCTCAAATCTGCCGATAATGTGCTGACAGTGGACTTCGATCGAGCGCTGCAACTCTTAGCCGAACCTAAAGCTACGCGAGGCAAACGAGGCACCGCAAAACCTCTACGCGAACTGGGCGCTCACCCTGAAGAGGGCGATCCCGTTAATATCTATGACGGTCCTTATGGGGCTTATATCAAATATGGCAAGGTGAACGCCTCGCTGCCTGAAGGTCAAACCGTCGAGTCGATCACAATGGACGTGGCACTTGATGCGATCGCTGCCAAAGCCGGAACTAAGGGTCGCAAGAAGACCACTGGGCGATCGAAAAAAGCAGCTTCTGATGATGCGACTGAAACCACTGTAAAGAAAACAACAACTAAAAAAGCGGGTACGTCTAAGACAACGGCTAAAAAAGCAACCACCTCGAAAACGGCTGCCAAGAAAACGACCAAAACAGCCGCCGCTAAAAAGACTACAAGCACTCGTAAGAAGGTGCAAACGGCTGAGGAGTAGTTCAAACAAATTTAAGGGTGAAGCATTCAATTACTCAATCTCAGAGCTAGTTTCCAAGATCGAGTGGTTGAATGCTTTACCCTTGAAATAAAGTCATCCAGCCTTTCTCAAATCAGAGAAACTTCTACGCACTCACTGAAGAGAGTTTCTTCACGGCAACAGATTTCTCGACTGGCTTTTCCTTTAACACTTGGTGATAGAGGTTGCTCAGTTGGGCAGCTACTCCATTCCAGCTAAACTTATCTTCGACACGCTGCCGACCTGCTCGACCTAAGCGATCGCGCCACTCAGGATCAGATAGAATTCGGTCGATCGCCACTGCAAAGGCAGCCGCATCTTTGGCAGGAGCCAATAGACCCGTCTCTTCAGAAACCACGGTATATTGCAGCCCGCCCACATCGCTAGCAACCACTGGCGTACTACTTGCCATCGCTTCGATCGCCACCAGTCCAAATGGCTCATAGTGACTGGGCACGACCGACACATCAGCCGCCGCATAGTAAAGGTGAAGATTATCTTCCCCTAAACGACCCGGAAACAAGGTGATGTCTTGCAGCCCTAACTCAGCGACGATGCCCTCAATTCGCTCCCGCTCAATGCCATCACTTTGACCCGGACGACTGCCGCCACCGATGACCAATTTCAAGTTTCCTTGACCGCGTAGTTTTGATTGACCGACTGCACGTACCAGGGTTTCGATGCCTTTGCGACGATCGAACCGCCCAACATAGAACACCACTTTATCATCGGGTGAAAACCCTAGTAACTGACGTGCTCTAGCCTGTGAGATTGACCCAAATCGACAAATATCTGTGCCACAGGGAATCATGTCAATGTTGCCATGAGGCGAAACCATCGATCGCATATGTTCCATTTCTTGAGGGCTAGTTGCCACAATTCTGTCAGCAGTTTCAAGACAGGTTTTTTCGCTGGCAAGTCGTGTCTTAGCGACGAGGGGAATCGTTGAAACAGACTGATATTTAACGGCACCTAAGGAGTGATAGGTGTGAAGCTGCTTAACCGATTGCAGTTTCTTTAGCTCCATGCCAATCCAACCAGACATCCAATAGTGAGTGTGCACCAGATTGTATTTGATCCCATTCTCAGCTTGAAAGCGCTGGAACGATCGCACAAACTCTGGCATATAGGGAAATAAGTCATCTCTAGGGATAAAGGCTTCTGGTCCCGCCGTTAAGCGAATGGTGCGGCAGTGGCGACTATGCTCCACAATCTTAGGCTGCTCTGCATCAGACTGTCGCGTAAACATATCGACTTGCCATCCTTGCCGAGCAAGAGCTTCACCCACTTGACGTACATAGACGTTTTGTCCACCTGCTTCTTCTTTGCCGATCTCAATAGCAGGGTCGCCATGTTCAGAAATTAGTGCAATTCTTTGCCTTTGACCTAGAAATAGCATAGTTTTATTGACCAAAATTCGGTGAATAGAAGGGCTTCAAAACTTGAAATCAATCACGTATGAAAAACTTAATTGTCTTTAAGACTAAAGCTAAACTGTGGTTAAGCCAATCAGTCGTGAGAAATAAATCTGAATGTTTTTGAGGAACTCTAAGGATGAGAAAGCGTCACAGCTCTCCATCTATCAACCGAGTTTTCCTCGCAATTTGTCCACGAAAGTCTTTGCCGCTACCTACTATAGATAGCAGACAACCCCATCTCAAATCTCTACTTTGTTAACTAAACTCGATTAAATTCATCGTCTACAAGCTATACGGCGGTTCGATCTCACGCCCACATAGAACGTTTCAAGAAACTCACTCACTCGATACGATCGTTCATTAAATCAACTAATCTACCCACTGTAGAAGTTGGTTCGTTTAAGGATATACTACCCAAGACAGTTTTGCAAAATTTAGTCAAATTTTTTGAGCAGTTCTCTCTCGTTGAATGAGTAGAAACAAACGTTTAAAGAAAACACATCTAACTTTTTATAGATTTGGCAAGTCTAAAAGAAGCTTTTGCGTTTTGTTTTGAGTGCCCCTCCCTTGTTAACTCAAGAGGACTATCAATACTTGATCTAGGACGTGTTTGAAGCGCATAAATTTCTCTTAAACTCGCCATAAAAAATGGGGTAGAGAACCCTACCCCTTAGACAATTCACTCAAGAACTTGTGAGAATTAATACAAACGGCTCAAATTGTAGTTAGACAGATTGATCAACGCCTGCCGAGACTCAGACATCGGTAATTCAGACAGATGCTCGATCGCTGCCTTAGCGTGATGAGCTGCAAGTTCCCGCGATCGCTCAATGCCTCGGCTATCTTTAATTAACGCTAACGCTTGCTCTAGGTCACCATCTTGAGCAAACTCTCGCTCAATCAAGACTTCTAAATGAGGTTTTTCTTCAAGCGCATAGAGAACCGGAGCCGTCAAATTGCCACTCTCAAGGTCAGACCCAGCAGGCTTGCCCAAGCTATCAGTCGAGCTTGTGAAATCTAAAATGTCATCTACAATTTGAAACGCCAAGCCAAAATCACGACCATACCCATAAAGCTGCTGCGTCTTGATGTCTGGCAAGTCACTCAGCACAGCCGCTGCCTTGCAACTGTTAGCAATTAAAGAAGCGGTTTTATAGTAACTCTTTTCAAGATATTCTTCGATCGACACCGTAGAAAAACGATTTAACCCTTGCTGAATCTCGCCCTCGGCAAAATCTTTGATCACTTCTGATAGAAGTTTGACCACTTGCAGGTTGTCAAGATTGGCAAGATACCAGGACGATTGAGCAAACAGAAAGTCTCCTGCCAGCACTGCGATTCGGCTGCCAAAGGTACTGTGAACGGTTGGAATGCCCCGTCGCATATCTGACTCGTCTACCACATCATCGTGTACGAGACTTGCCGTATGAATCATTTCAGTGATTTCAGCGAGTCGCCGATGGCGTTCGGTGATTCCTTGATTGGGCATCGTTGCCCGTGCCACTAGGAAAACGATCGCGGGGCGAACCCGTTTCCCCCTGGCTCCAAAGAGATGTTCTGCGGCAGCGTAGAGGATGGGATGACGAGCACCAATTAACTGTTTAAGGTTCTCCGTCAGCACACAGAGGTCTGCTTCAACCGGGGAGAATAGGGATGTTGCTGAGGTCATGAATAAGCCAGCGAAGGGGCGACATGGTTAAGAAACTTTACAAGTCCTGACTTTATTTTAAGATAAGGGTTGGATTCATGGAATGTTAAGGCAGAAAAAGTTTGAGCGATCTGTTCTACTTTTCAGGAAACTTGCCTTTAAAGCTCTTCATGACTGGACAGAATAGCTCGTGGATTCGTCAAAATTGCCCCTCAGACTAGAGTTCAAAGTTACCGCGACATCCTCTCATTATTCCGATTTTGGCTTCGGGCTATTTGCTCATTGTTTACTTGCTGCTGGCGCTGGCACGGCGTAGTTCACCCGAGTCATCGTTCGCCTCGCGAGGGTCTCAAGGGTCACAGGATTAGAAAATTAAAACTCTGCGCTGCCATCTGGTGCGCCGATCACTTCTCTGACGCGATAAATGGGTCTTCCCTGCGACTCGTGATAGGTTCTCATTGACAACTCAGCTAACAGCCCAAAGCTAAAAAGCTGTAGCCCTGATAAAAACAGCACAACCGCTAAGATCAGTAGTGGACGCTGACCGATGGCTTCGCCTAAGGCGAGTTTGACGTAGGCGAGATAGCAGCCCAGTGCCATGCCAGAAAACAGTGCCAGCAGCCCAAACAAACCAAAGACGTGCATCGGGCGTGTCAAAAACTTCCGCATGAAGAAGATGGTGAACAAATCCATAATCACGCGAAAGGTGCGGTCTAAGCCATATTTGCTTTGACCGTAGCGACGAGCGTGGTGACGCACCGGAATCTCAGTGATTCTTGCTCCTTCAATAAAGGCAAGGGCAGGGAGAAATCGATGTAGTTCTCCATAGAGATTCATATCGGCAACGAGTTCGGCGCGGTAAGCTTTAAGCGAACAGCCATAATCGTGAACTCGAACTCCAGTAACTCGACCAATCAACCAATTTGCGATTTTAGAGGGCAAGACTCGCGTGAGAGACGCATCTTGTCGGTTTTTGCGCCAGCCGCTTACTAAGTCATATCCTTCTTCTAGCTTTGCCATCAAAATCGGAATGTCTGCCGGGTCGTTTTGCAGGTCTCCATCCAACGTGATGATGATTTTGCCTGTGGCATGACTAAACCCTGCCGCGATCGCTGCCGTCTGTCCATAATTTCGTCGCAGAATCACGGCTCGTAAATCGGTTCGAGTTTGAGCCTGCTGCTTGAGAAGCTGGTCAGAGCCATCGCGAGAGCCGTCGTCAACACAGATAATTTCGTAGTGAATCTGTTCGGCGCTCAGACTGGTGGCGATCGCATCAAGCAATAATGGAATGCTCTCAACTTCGTTGTAAATCGGAACAACCACTGAGAGATCTGGTACTTGAGAGGCGCGATCGCGTGCTTGAGTTCTATGAGCGGTGAGGGACGGATTCATGAGTGGCGCGGCTCTAGAGATGCGGAATAGTGAGATATTGAAGGCTCAAACTTGAAGAGTCCAGCTTATCAGGAAAGTTGATTTCGCAGAAGTCTCCTGTCGATCGGGGTCTATCCCAGATACACTGCATCATTTACGTCAGCGTTTCTCTTCAGATTTGCTAGATTGTAGAAAAACCATTTACGAATAGTTTGCTGACTTTACAGAGGTGCATTAATCATGGCAACCATTCTTCGAGATTTAAGTTATCAATATCAGTGGTTATATGACGGCATCTCCCGCATTGCGGCGCTAGCAGTCGGCGGCGAGTTGCGGTTTCGGCAGTTGGCATTGCAAGGATTGTCGATCGCTCAAAGCTCTAAAGTCTTAGATTTGTGCTGTGGGAGTGGGCAAACAACTCAGTTTTTAGTGCAGCGATCGAGCCACGTCACTGGGTTAGATGCCTCTCCGCTCTCGATTAGACGAGCCAAGCAAAACGTGCCTCAAGCAAATTATGTAGAAGCATTTGCGGAGAAGATACCGCTCTCGGACAATGAGTTTGATTTAGTTCACACTAGTGCTGCTATGCACGAAATGGGAGCCGAACAATTGCGCAAGATTTTGCAAGAAGTCTATCGCGTTTTAAAACCGGGTGGATATTTTGCAATGGTGGATTTTCATGCTCCCACTAATCCAGTCTTTACACCCGGATTAGCGGTCTTCTTTTGGTTGTTTGAGACAGAAACCGCATGGCATCTAATCAAAACTGATTTGGTTGATTTACTGACAGAGATTGGATTTGAGGTCAGTCAGCAAACACTTCATGCAGGCGGTAGTCTTCAGGTGATTCAAGCTCAAAAGCCAGCTCCGTAACCCACTTTAAAAAAACAACACGACAGAAGTAATCTCCTGCCGTGCTATTGGTCTAGATAGTGTTAGAAGAAAAGCCGAAACTCTTCTGAATAAAGGGTTCTGTATAGCCCAGTAAATAACTTACGTGGGGTGTGAAGAAAAGCGGTAAAGACTTCAAAAATTTGGTTTGATTTGTTTTCTTCACAAGATTAATCTACTCTCTTTCATAGGCTCGATCGCTCTATCTTGAGAAAGGCAATTTCCTCACCCTTAAGACAGATTTGATTTCCCCTTTTTTAATCAGTAAGGCTGAGAAACCTCCTCTAACCAGAGTTGCGTCATTTTGGGGGAAGTCAATCTAACTTTTCTGAGATGCGCAAATTCTGGTTGTTGAAACAACGTCGCGTATTGTCTTCGGTTCTTTTGATAAGTCTGAGCTGCCCAAACAATGACTGAATCACCACTCAAAAAGGATTTTTGAAACGTCTCGCGATTGCCATTACAGCAGGCTTCTTGCAGCACAACTCGCCGAATAGTTCGCTGAAGGATTCGCCCCATCACGATCGCAAACGAATAATCGAGCCACACGATCGTATCAGCCCGACTCCAAACAAGCGGACGAATCTTGCTATAGTTGCCATCCACAACCCAAGCGTCACCGCTCAAAGCCATTTCGACTCGAGTACGAAACACCTCGATCGTCGCTTCAGTCCAATTTGGCTCCCAGTGAAGGGCATCTAGCTCGACGTGAGGAATCTCTAGCCGTTGAGACGTTTGACGCGCTAACGTGGTCTTACCGGAGCCACTGGTGCCCACGATCGCGATCTTGCAAATAGACATACCTCAAGTCGTGTATTCAGCATTGATTTTTACGTAGTCGTAGCTGAGGTCGCATCCCCACGCCTGCCCTGTCCCCGAACCGTTGCCGATGCT
>JBBRMC010000100.1:0-9358 GCA_038231055.1 Leptolyngbyales cyanobacterium | reverse complement strand
TTAATCTGGAGTGGTGCTTGGGTCACAATGATGGCATTATGCTGGATCAGCGTTACTGGGCTGCTGCACGTTGATACCTTCGAGGTCGAGCAACCTCAGCCCCAAATCACAGCAGACGAGTCTGGCATTCCGCAGCTAAAACCACACCTTCAAGCAAAGCCTGCTTCTTCGTTTGGGCTATTAGCCGCGATCGCCGTCAGTTGTGGAGTAACTTCCCTGCTTCTTGCCAAGCAGTTTACACATGCAAAATCACAACGCGGACTCGTGATCAAACGTCCAACTTCTGTTGCAACTGCTGAGATGGCAATTGGTCAGCCCTCAAACGAACGCAAGCCAGACCGCCCAAACCAGGTTTCGACTGCGAGGGTGACTCAGCGATCGACTCCAGTAGCGACGCAGCCAACCGTTACAGTGCTGTCGCCCGAAGAACTCCATCCCTTAGATTGGGGCGATGCAAGTTTGGCAGACCTGATGGATATTCGTAAGCAAAAGCTCTCTAACTATCCCTAGTCAAGAATGTTTAGGGTCGTGAATTAAATCAAGAAAGTCGGTCAGGGCAAAGTTGATTGCCCCACCCTAACCCCGCAGGGCTGTTTTATTTATCAGAGAAAAAGGTATGGTGCCCGATTCCTTCGTTCAATGGGGGCTAAACTGGTCTCCCAACTCAACGGAACAATGGGGTTTGAAGGTTATTCTTTTTCCAATAAATCAGCCCTGCCCCAGAAGAAGGAGTGGTCTGAGACCCTTCGATCGTCGATATAATCCACGAGCTTTAGGATCGCACCGCTAAGAGGGCTTTCCAGTCAGCGATCGTGCTTTCTGTCCAGAGCCAATTTTTAGCCATCGCATCTAGCTGAAACTCAGTCGGGGCTTGACGAAGAACCTGGTCACGAAGCTTTACTGCCTCCCCTTTAAGCCGCGTCTGCTTGTCGGCAGGTTGACCGTTAAGCGATTTCATAGACACAAGCGCCAACCCTGAGTAAGCAACCAACGCATCTTGAGAAGGGGATTTAGCGACGTTTTGCTGTTTGGTCAACGCGATCGATTGAAACCACGCATCACTGGCTCGTTTGAGATTGCCTTCGCGATAGTAGGCAAACCCCAAAGCGTTGTAGTAGAGAGGGTTAGGGTTACCTTTAACAGCAGTCTCCCAATAGCGGCGGACATCATCTGGACTGTAGTTGCCGTTCTTAGCCTTCATAAACTGCCATGCCAGCCGACCCCGCAAAAAGCTAATCGCCGGAACGTCTTTGTCAGCCGGAAGCGATTGTAGAGCAGCCCCCGCAGCAGACAGGGCATTGCGATCGAGCAGCGCTTCTACGGCTTCTTGTCCTGCTTTTAAGTTGCCCTGGCTAAAGCTTGTGGTAGCAATTCTCGTTAGATTGTTGGTATCGCTTTTATCAGAATTGGCAGTTGTTTGATTAGCGGGTTGGTCGAGGCTGGGAATTTGGCGTAAAAGGTCATCAGGACTGAGGTTAGAGGTTGACCTAAACTTAGTTCCTCCCCAGATGGCTAACGCGATTACCGACGCAACACTCACTCCTGCGATCGCCCATTTCCAAGGAGAGCGAAACGTCTTTGATGAGGAAATCTGCCCAAAAACACGATTAACGGGCGAAGTTGCGATCGCCTCAGATGCTGTGAGTTGAGACGATTGAGCGATCGTAGAAACCTGATGGGCAGTGCTGTGAGGCGGTTGCTCAGCTAGAGCAGACTGCTCTAATAAAGGCTTAAATTCTGACTCTGAACCTGTTAGATGATGGGTGGCATAAAGTCGTTGCAGGTTTTGCCGAGCGATCGCATAGTCGGGGTCAAGTTGCAGCGCTAATTGGTAAGCCGCGATCGCTTGAGCGACATTATCACCATAGGCTTCGAGGGCAATGCCTAACTTGCTATAGGCTTCAGCCGACGGAGTGATTTGAATCGCATCACCATACACTCCGATCGCACCTGCCACGTTGCCTTGAGCATAGAGCACATCGCCCAAAATGATGTAATCGTCTGCCCCGTTGAGTTCTAGCCTGATCGGATTCGATTCACGTTCGCTCGGGTCTTCAGCGTCTAGCGAGAGCCTCTCATCTGTCTGACCATCAGCAAACGGATTGCCATCTTCTCCAGATAACTGTCGAATTAGATCAAGAACGGTATCGCGATCGTCCTCATCTGGCTCTTCATACTGGTCAATATCTTCTGAGTCAAGCGGATCGATCCGCTCTAAAGGAACGGATGGCAATTGAGGCTCGATCGGGCGTTCTTCACCATACGTCTGCCCCGCCTCAGAGGTAAGCGGAGGCTGCAAATAACCGTCAAAATCGGGATGCAAATAGAGAATCGGCAATGCCCAATACAACTGATTTGAGCCGTAGGAAGACAGCAGCCCTTGTCGTGCCCGACTTAAACTTAGATCGATCGGCGATCGCTGCCTCAAGTTGCGATAAAACAGACGACTTAAAGTCAGTGCCACATCGTCGGGGATGCGTTCTGCCATCGCTAACACCGCTGGAACACCCCGTCTCAGCAACGCCTCAGTCAGATTTCCGTTTTCGCTAGTCGGATCAGCCGTAGCCGTGTAAACGCCTCGACACGAGTTAAACACCGCCATCCGGATGCCGTTGTTAACTAGCAATCCAGCTAAATCATCGCCGCTCAACACTTCAGTGAGACCTGTCTTGTCACTGACTAAATATAAGTCGCCGCCCGACCCCCCTAAATTGCTGTGCCCTGCATAGTGCAAGACCTGATAGCAGCCCTGCTCAAGCGCTTGAGTCAGTTGTTCGCGTCCCGGTTGGTCGAGAATGGTCAGCTCGATCGCCGGAAGTGAAGCCGTGCCCGATCGGAGCGCCTGCTCTTGCTGAAGTTCGTCGTTAAGGTGGTTGGCTTCTTGTCTGAGTGCCAGCACATCCTGATCGGTGGGAGCCGCCAGCACCATGAGAATTTTGAGCGGCTGATTTTGCTTTAAAGGAGGTAGAGGCTGAGATTGCAGCACGGTCGCCATCGGCGCAAACGCAGACTGATAGCGCGAAAATATCACATCTGTCCCGGTGGCAAGGGGACGACCTCCCGCATTCAGAACTTCCCACGGCAGACGCGGCAGACGATCGCCCCTTAGACCCAGCCGCAGCCGCAAGTCTTCTCGGCGGTTTTGGGCGACTCCTTGAGCGGTCATCCAACTATCGCGAATGGTGCCTTGAAAGAGGGCATCGTAGAGAGTTTGCCCCAGCGCCACTAAGCTGTGAGATAAGGAAGAGTCAGTTACTTCACCGCTGGGCGATCGTCCTGGGAAATGTCCCCGCAGCAATCCCAAGAGTGGGTCGTGCATCAATTGACTGGCTTGAGCTAGCCATTCATCCACATTCCAACTGACTAGCTCCTCGGCTAGTGGCACCCCTGGCGACACCCGTTCAGTGCGAATCCAATACTCGTCTTCTCTGACCGGAGTCACAGAAATGTAGAATTCCTGAGTCACAACTACTCTCCAAGAAGACCTAATCTACAGATATGTCCTGATTGAATCATTGACTCCCTCATTTCTCATAGCCACTGATCAAAGCGGCAAATCAGGCAAGATCTTTGAACTTCAGGACGGTTTGAGGATTTGTTCACAAAATCCTTGTCTCCAGGATTACAAATTTTTGCCCCTTCTTGCATGAGTCAAGCAAGAAAGATGGAGGGCGCAATGGGCGTTCTCAAGAAGCTGACGGAGCAGGAGCGCTTAAAGTGCCGTCTTCAGAAGAACGATTCTTATCTCAATCTTCACACTTCTAACGCGCCTACCTCCGGAGGGGTGCGAAAAATTTGGGATTAGGAATTGGTAGATGCACCCTGATTAATGCCCCAGCCCATGCCTAGTGGATTGGGGTTTCTTGTGGGTAGAAATGGGAGACGGAGGCGAACTCAATAATCCGACTGAGCCAATCCAACACGCTCACACCTGCCTTTTGAGATAGGATTGATCATGAAGTTATGTTTCCGTCGATCTCGTAGTGTCAACGGCGGCGAGAGGCAAGCTTAATAGAGTGCGAAGATATCTCTATTCGAGAGCTTGAAACCAGACTAGAAGAGGATAGAACCCAATGGCAGTTACACAGCCCCCTTTACCTTTTGCTAAAGATGCTCTTGAGCCTTATGGCATGAAAGCAGAGACCTTTGATTATCACTATGGCAAGCACCACGCCGCTTATGTGACCAACCTCAACAACCTCATCAAAGATACTGAGCTTGACAGCAAACCCCTCGAAGAAATCATCACCACCTCGTTTAAAGATTCCTCGAAAGTTGGCGTGTTTAACAACGCGGCTCAAGTCTGGAATCACAGCTTCTTCTGGAACTGCCTCAAAGCGGGTGGCGGTGGCGCTCCTACAGGTGAACTTGCTGAACGAATCAACAAAGATTTCGGCAGCTATGACAAGTTTAGAGAAGAATTTAAAGCAGCCGCGACAACCCAATTTGGTAGCGGCTGGGCATGGCTTGTCGATGACGGAGGCACTCTCAAAGTCGTCAAAACTCCCAATGCCGAGAACCCTCTCGCTCACGGGCAAAAAGCGCTTCTCACCCTCGACGTGTGGGAACATGCCTACTACATCGACTTTAAAAATGCGCGTCCTGCGTTCATCGACAACTTCTTAGACAAGCTGGTCAACTGGGACTTTGTTGCTCACAATCTCGCTGCATAGGAAGGCTTGCTTCTCTAAACTCAATGCAAGATAGTTAGACAGTCACGACGCGATCGTGGCTGTTTTTTTTGACGACTTATGCTAGATAACACCCATAAATCGGGCGAGTACGATAGGGTGATTGTGTAAAAATCCCACCACCATAAGTCCCAAATGGACAGCAGCGAACTCGCCCAGTATATAGAAGCCACTGACGGCATCTCAAAACCCTGGCTTTTAGCCCAACTACGGCTGATTAAATTAAAAGAGCGGCAGGCTAATCTCTCCCCTGAGGAATTTGAAACCGCACTAGCAGACATTCATCAAGACTTGATGAGCTTGGGCAACTGGTGGGTCGGTCTTGAAGACGAGGTATTTTAAGTCTTATGCGTCGCCGTAAAAAAACTCTCGAAGACATCAATCTTAGTGACCCACAGTATTATTTCAGCCGCGAAATGAGTTGGCTAGAGTTTAACAATCGAGTCTTGCACGAGGCATTTGACCCGCGCACTCCTTTGTTAGAGCGGCTTAAATTTATGGCAATTTATAGCTCTAACCTTGATGAATATTTCATGGTGCGAGTGGCAGCCCTTAAAGAACAGGTTGAAGCACAAGTCAAGAAGCTCAGTGCCGATGGACGTGCGCCTGAAGAGCATTTAGAGATGATCTATCAACGGCTGCGCCCGATGGTCGAAAAGCAGCATCGCCATTTTGAACAAGCGTTACGCCCTCAGCTAACGGCTCAAGGCATCTATCTTCTCGACTATATTGACCTCAATCAAGAGCAACGCACCTACCTGCAAACCTATTTTGAGGAGCAGGTGTTTCCGGTATTGACTCCGTTGGCGATCGACCCCAGTCACCCCTTTCCCTATATCTCAAGTCTCAGCTTAAATCTGGCGGTTGTCGTCAAAGATGGCATCACCGGCGAAGAATTATTCGCCAGGGTGAAGGTGCCCAAAGTGTTGCCTCGCTTTATTGAGCTTTCGATCGAGACTCAAGCTGCGCCGTCCTCGATTCCAAACTCTCGTCCTCCCGTCTGGGTTGGGGTGCCTTTAGAGCAGGTCATCGCCCACAATCTAGATCCCCTGTTTCCAGGGATGAATATCCAAGAGTATTATCCGTTTCGCATCACCCGCAACGCCGACCTGGATTTAGAAGAAGACGAAGCCGAAGATCTAATGTTGGCGATCGAGCAAGAGTTGCGAAAACGGCGATTTGGGGGTTCTGTCGTTCGCATTGAGCTTCAGCCCTCGATGCCCGACGGTCTCCGCACGATGCTGATGCAAGAAATGAGCCTAACCGCTAACGATGTCTATGAAGTTGAGGGACTGCTCTGTCTGCGAGACCTCTTTAGCCTGACCGATTTACCCATCCCAGACCTTAAAGATCCGCCTTGGAACCCGGTGACACCGCCGCGACTCAAACGAGTCAATGAACTTGATATTGAAGACTTAGCCGACAGCGAAGAAGATTTTTTCTCAGTCATTCGCAAGCAAGACTTGCTGGTACATCATCCTTATCATTCATTTTCTCGCAGTGTCCAGCGATTTATCACCGAAGCCGCTCACGATCCGAACGTATTAGCGATCAAAATGACGCTCTATCGGACATCGGGAGACTCTCCGATCGTCAGTGCTCTGATCGCGGCGGCAGAAAACGGTAAGCAAGTCGCAGCCCTCGTCGAACTCAAAGCCCGATTTGATGAAGAAAACAACATTCTCTGGGCAAGAAAACTTGAAAGTGCAGGGGTGCACGTCGTTTACGGGCTGGTCGGACTTAAGACTCACACCAAACTCGTGTTAGTTGTGCGCCGTGAAGAGGGAAAAATCCGCCGCTATGTCCACATCGGTACTGGGAATTACAATCCTAAAACTGCTCGGCTCTACACCGACTTAGGAATGTTTAGCTGTCATAACGACCTCGGTGCTGACCTCACCGATTTGTTTAATTACTTAACGGGCTATTCACGCCAGCAGTCTTATCGCAAATTAGTAGTCGCCCCGGTTAACTTGCGCGATCGCCTGCTCACCCTGATCCATCGTGAAGTCGAGCATCAGCGCAATGGCGGTCATGGGCGCATCGTTGCCAAAATGAATGCCCTCGTAGACCCCCGGCTGATCGCTGCCCTCTATGAAGCCTCTCAAGCCGGAGTCTCGATCGATCTGATTGTGCGAGGCATCTGTTGTTTGCGTCCTGGAGTCAAAGAGGTGAGCGAAAACATTCGCGTCATCAGCATTATTGGGCGATTTCTAGAACATTCTCGAATTTTCTACTTCCATAACAACGGTGAAGAAGAAATTCTCATGGGCAGCGCAGACTGGATGCCGCGAAACCTCGATCGCCGAGTTGAGGCAGTGGTTCCGATCGAAGACCCAGATCTCAAAAAAGACCTGGAGGAAATTTTGGGCATCATGCTAGCAGACAACCGCCAAGCCTGGGATTTGCAGTCTGACGGACGATATATTCAGCGTCGCCCTCCCAACGGCAGCCCAGAGCAAAGCTCCCAAAAAATCTTGATGGAGCTAGCACAACAGGCAAACGCTACATGAGGGGTCAGGGGTCAGAGGCTAGGGGTGAGAGAAGCCATTACGTTTAGCAGATTGAACTAAAGAGAACTCGGTTAGAAGTGAGCAGTAGGCGATCGGAATTGATGCTCGATTGCCTACTATTTTGTTTAAAGTCTTTATTCCTATAATATTTTTGTTGAACGGACTCGCTCTCCAACCAGATTCGACATCCTTAATTAACAAAACTGCCTACTATAGCGCTTTTAACCACCTCTAGTTCTTCCGTAAACGCACGGATATTGGGTTAAAAAAAGCTGAATTTCTGGCTTGTAAACAAAAAATAACAACCTTACTTAAAAAAACAATCAAAAAAGTCGATCTTTCTTGAAAAAGATGTGAATAATAGTCGAAAAGTAAGCTAAAGTTGGATTCAAATTTTTGAATAAAAACTAGCAACCTTGCCCCAACCCCGATGACAACTAAAGTTCCTACCACCCCCTCTCTTGCTGACTCGGTTTCTGTCGAGATCGACATCGACCCAACCGAACTCGAAGCGTTGGATAAAGAAGATTTCAGTCCTGAGACCCTGGCACGATCGGTGAAAGGCAAAACCAGCGATTATCTCGGTCTTACTGATGACTCAGTTGGAATGTTTTTGCGAGAAATGGCACGCTATCCTCTGCTGACTCAAGCGCAAGAGATCGAACTTGCTAGAGAAATCGCAAAAGGGGGTGCCCAAGGTGAGAAGGCAAAGCGCAAATTAGTTCGTGCCAACCTTCGTTTAGTCGTTTCTATTGCTAAGAAGTATTTGAATCGTGGCGTGCCCTTTCTTGATTTGATCCAAGAAGGCGCAATGGGGCTGATGAGAGCCGCCGAAAAGTTTGATTATGAGCGAGGCTACAAGTTCTCAACCTATGCGTATTGGTGGATTCGCCAAGGCATCACCCGCGCGATCGCGTCTCAGTCAAGAACCGTTCGCCTCCCCGTTCACATGGTCGAAAAACTCAATCAAGTTCGCAAAGTGCGGCAAACGCTCACCCAAACTTTGGGACGAAAGCCTACTAAGCAAGAACTTGCTGAGGCACTAGATATGGATGAAGACAAGCTAGAACAAGTGTTGGATGTGAGCCAGCGTACCCTGTCGCTTCATGCTTGGGTTGGACGCGATGAAGACACTGAGCTAATGCAGTTGATTCAAGACGCAGACAACGTGGCACCTAATCAATCCCTCGATCACAATCTGCTTTGTGACCGCCTCAACTCGGTCTTAGATCATCTCAGCGATCGAGAGCGCGAAATTATCAAGCTGCGGTTTGGCTTAACTGATGGACAGCACTACACCCTGACGGAAATTGGTGAGCGCTATCAACTTTCTCGTGAACGGGTGCGGCAGATTCAGGCAAAGGCGATGAGAAAACTGCGTCATCCTCGCCGTCAAGCGTTGCTAAAAGACTGGATGTAAAAAATTCGACTGAATTTGGCAACAAATCGAACTTGACAAGCTTGGGTAATCCCTATGGTAGACGACTCAATATATGGGAGCCGTTACACTGTGTCTAGGTAATAGAGAGTTTGTGTCAGGTATCAATGCTGTCTTGTGAGCGTCAAGTGTTGCGTGTATTAGTAGTAGATGATCATGAACTAACTCGTGTAAGCCTCAAGCTTGCGTTACAGCGGCAAGCGGGGATTGAGTTAGTGGGGTTGGCAAGCAACGGGCGAGAAGCGATCGAGATGACCGATCGTCACTTGCCCGATGTGATTGTCATCGATTTACAAATGCCCGTCATGGATGGGTTGAGCGCTTCTACTCAGATTAAAAGTGAGCATCCAAATATCAAAATATTGGCTTACTCCTCGCTAGAAGACCCTCAGACCGAGGTGATGCTGCAAACTGCTAAGGTAGACGCTTTCTGCAAGAAAGACGTGACGCTGCAAGACCTCGTGAAAGTCATTAATCAGCTAGGTCAAGATTCAGACGAGAATGATGCCTGCTAAGGAACGTGGATTAAATAAGATCGGTCATTGCCTAATTACTTCGCCCCCTAAATCCCCCATTCTGGGGGACTTTGAGATCGAAAAATTCTTTCCGGAATTCGAGACAGGTTCGAGGCTTCAAGTCCCCCAATTTTGGGGGATTTAGCAGGGTGGTTTCATTGTCGTTAGAGGAAAGCCAGAACTTGCAATTTCTCGTGCGAG
>JBBRMC010000099.1:0-9383 GCA_038231055.1 Leptolyngbyales cyanobacterium | reverse complement strand
CTTGATAGAAATTAGCGCGATCGCGCTCCAGGTATAGAGTTAAAACTTAGGAAATCACTCTAAAAAGTTCACACATATAAACATTTCGTCAATGTCCTTGAAGGATTTATATAATGCCAACGCTAGAGGTAAGTTGACCTCTAAATTCGATAGGCTGTGACTAGAAATTACACTCAAGAGTTCATGAATAATCTAGTCCTCTCGATCGTGCTGCTGGGGTTGCTTCTAATGATGCTATTAGCCCCCTTCTCAGCGTTGGCTTTACTGATGATCGTCGTTTTGGTGTCTGCGATCGGTTGGACAGTTTGGCAACTGTTAGTCACTCTAGTCAAAGGTGACACCTGAGTTGAGCGCTTTGCGACCGCTACGCTGCCAGGTCAGGAAAAACGGCTTGTACGGCAGGATGGATCAAACGATGATCTTGAACGTTAAGACCTTTTGCTAATGCCGCATCTTTGCTTAACGCATCTAGCCCAAAGTTTGCCAAAGTCAACACATAGGGAAGCGTACTATTGTTTAACGCCTGAGTCGCAGTCCAAGGAACGGCTCCGGGCATATTGGGTACGCCGTAGTGAACGACTCCTTCTTCAACATAGGTTGGCTGTGTGTGAGAAGTCGGCTTGACTGTCTCAATGCAACCGCCTTGATCGACTGCCACATCGACGATCACCGAGCCAGGACGCATTTTGCTCACCAGCGATCGAGCAACCAGCGTCGGTGCCCTTCTTCCTAAAATTAAAACAGCTCCGATTAGCAGGTCAGCGTCAAGAACCACAGCTTCGATGTGGCTAGAACTACTGTAGAGTAGCTCGACTCTGGAGCCAAACAGGGTTTCTAGATAGGAGAGCCGCTCAACGCTCACCTCTAAAATCGTCACTTGAGCGCCCATCCCGATCGCCATTCGTGCCGCCTCAGTACCGACTATGCCCCCACCTAAGATAACGACTCGTCCAGATTTGACACCAGGCACGCCGCCTAGCAGCACACCGCGTCCTCCCTGCTGCCGTTCTAAAAACCGTGACCCAAACTGCACCGATAGCCGTCCTGCGATGATGCTCATCGGTGTGAGCAGAGGCAGACGACGATCAGGAAGTTCTACCGTTTCGTAAGCGATCGCGCTGACACCAGAATCGATCAGATGCTCAGTCAAAGGGCGATTTGCCGCCAGATGAAGATAAGTGAAAAGAATTTGTTCTTTTTGCAAATATTGATACTCAGTGTCAAGCGGTTCTTTAACTTTGACGATTAGCTCTCGGCTCCAAATATCTGAAGGGTTCTCAATCACTCGTGCACCTGCTTGCACATAATCGCTATCTGTGAAACCTGACCCCGTTCCAGCGCCTGCTTCTACAAAAACTGCGTGACTGTTCTCTGTCAAGACTCGCACACTGCTAGGACTCAACCCAACCCGAAATTCCTGATCCTTCGTTTCCTTGGGAACTCCAATTTCCATCTTTACCTCGTTATGCTCACCTTGTCTCTAGCTTAAACTTGCTTGTCGTGGATAGTTGTCATTCGAGACGCTAAATCTGTGTGTTAAATGTCGCAAATCTGTCTACAATGGGATGCGAAGGTAAAGAAATGTGAAGTACTGCGATCGTGACCTGACTTCTTATGAATTCCCTCGATCGGGTTTAACGTTCTCTACTCATTCAAAAATTCAGTCGTTAATTTATCAAAGGCGCGAGGTTAACAAGCAATGACTTCTAGTCAACCAACAACGGCTCCTAAACTCAGTCAACCCAAGTTTGGCTTTAATGATTATGCAGAGCGTCTCAATGGTCGAGCTGCTATGATTGGCTTTGTCGCAGCTTTGATCGTCGAATATGTCACAGGTCAGGGTGTGATGTCTTGGCTGGGCTTGATGTAACTTAAAATCTCAGGGGTTAAACCCAACGAACGCCAGGGCAGATTTTTTCTGCCCTTTGCTGTAGGAAGGTCTGTCTAAATAAACGGTCTGTTGCCTGTAATTTTGCTTATAATCATCGCAAGCATTCATAGCGGAGTTTAGGATCAGAAACTACAGAACCCAACGCCTTCATCATTAATAATCTGAAAGCTTTAAAATTAAGAAGTATCTGCAACAGAGCTAACTTTTATGAACCTTGTTTGGTCGCGGATGTTTAGAACCGTTTATCGGAAGGAACCAATCACTGGCTTTGTGCTGATTGCAGGTGCTGTAGATGTGGCGATCGGGGGCATTGACGGCAGCACTTCGCTAGTGGTGTTTGGCTTAAGCGCCGTTGGAGTCGCAGTCGCTCTGCGGTTGTGGCAATCGCAAAAGCGCACTCCTGACGTGCAAGAAAGAAGAGCCATTCATGCGCTGCCGCCCGTCTCGTCTCGACCGTCGCTGCCCATGCTCTCGATGACTAAAAAAAGTCCGCCCCAAAATTAAACGATTTACCGTCTCAAGTCTATGAACGGTTTGACAACCAACTATCTCTTCAAAATTGGTGAAGTTGCCGATCGTAGTGGTCTGCCAGTCAAAACCATCCGCTACTACGATGAGATTGACCTACTGACTCCCACCGTCGAGCGCTCTGAGTCAGGCTATCGGCTGTTTCAAACTCAAGTCTTCGATCGCCTTTCGTTTATCAAGCGAGCACAATCGTTGGGAATGAGCCTACAAGAAGTCAAGGAGATCCTAACGGTGCACGATCGGGGTCAGTTGCCCTGTGGAGAAGTCAAGCATCACATTCAAGAAAAAGTTGAAGCGATTAATTTGCAAATCGAGGAATTACAGAGTCAACGAGAAGAGTTGCAGAGATTGCTTAGCCATTGGCAAGAGCATCCACCTGCCCACTTGCTAGCTCAAACCATTTGTCCCAACATCAAAGCGACTGAGGTTCTAGAAGCCGTAGGGACATAAACAGCGAGTTACCATTCAGTGGTTCAACCGTTCTTATTAGCCCTCATTGGCAGAGATAGACGTGATCTGTGGGTTTCAACAAGAAATGCAGAGCCTAATCCTAAAAGAGATTGATCTAGAATAATTTAGACTCCTCTAATTTAAAGATAAGCTTTCCTCCGTCCTCACCTCGACCCTCTCCTATAGGAGCTACCATGTGCCGATGAATTGCTTTGCATTCCCGTTGCTTGGGGTTCGCCCCCTAAATCCCCCATTCTGGGGGACTTTGAGAGGGAAGCCGTTCAGTTTCCGAGATGGAGTTCCCTTTATCAAAGTCCCCCAATTTTGGGGGATTTAGGGGGGCACAAGCCGACCGAAACGCAGGGACAAACTATTGGGAGTACACGGTAGCCCGGAGAGGGAGCCAGAAGTCCGGTTCCTCCTCTCCCTCTTGTAGAAAAGGTCTTCGACCCGCTTCGCGAGGAGGGTCCTCCGTTTCATTGCGTCCCCACCTACTTAATCAATAACCTCACCACTGCCATCGTCGATCGCGCTCCAGATTAAGACTGTCCAGAATATTCAGTATGTTACGACTAACCGAAATAAAGCTTCCGCTTGATCAGGCTCAAGATGAGATCAAGACCGCCATTCTTAAAAAGCTTCAAATCTCTTCTGATGACCTGATCAGTTATTCAATCTTTAAGCGCAGCTACGATGCTCGAAAGAAGGATGAGATCATCTTCGTCTACATTCTAGATATAGAAACCACTCAAGAGAAACGTCTCCTTCAGCGCTTCAAAAAAGATCCTCATGTGATGGTTACACCTAACACGAGTTATCGCCTAGTTGCACAGGCTCCGACTCACTTAGCAGTGCGCCCGATCGTCATCGGCACCGGACCCTGTGGTATATTTGCGGCTCTGATGCTGGCGCAGATGGGGTTCCGTCCGATCGTGCTTGAACGAGGAAAATCTGTCAAAGAGCGCACGGCTGACACCTTTGGGTTCTGGCGCAAAAAAGGAGATCTGAATCCAGAATCTAACGCTCAGTTTGGCGAGGGCGGCGCAGGCACCTTTTCTGACGGCAAACTCTATAGCCAAGTTAGAGATTCTCAGCACCACGGGCGCAAGGTGCTGACCGAACTGGTCAACGCAGGAGCCTCACCCGAAATTCTCTATGTCAACAAACCCCACATTGGCACCTTCAAGTTAGTGGGAATTGTCGAAAAAATGCGCGCCACGATCGAATCGTTAGGCGGTGAGATTCGCTTTCAAAATCGGGTCGAAGACATCCACATCGAACAGGGACAGGTTCGTGGAGTTACTCTCGCTAGTGGAGAGTACATTCGTGGCGATCATGTGATTCTCGCGGTCGGTCACAGTGCTAGAGATACCTTTCAAATGCTCTTCGATCGAGGCGTTTATATCGAGGCTAAACCATTCTCGATCGGCTTTCGAGTTGAGCATCCGCAATCGCTCATCGATCAGTGTCGCTTTGGCGCACAAGCGGGTCATCGTCTTTTGGGCGCTGCTGACTATAAACTTGTTCACCATTGCTCAAATGGTCGATCGGTCTATAGCTTCTGTATGTGTCCCGGTGGTCTGGTTGTAGCGGCGACCTCAGAGCCGGGGCGGGTCGTGACCAACGGCATGAGCCAATATTCTCGCAATGAGCGCAACGCCAATAGCGCGATCGTGGTGGGCATTACTCCTGATGATTATCCAGGTCATCCCTTAGCAGGCATTGACTTTCAACGTCGTCTAGAAGAACGAGCATTTGAGTTAGGTGGTGGAACCTACGATGCACCGGGGCAACTGGTGGGTGACTTTATCGCCGATCGTCCCTCTCAAGCGCTGGGTGCCGTTCAACCGTCTTATGCGCCAGGAGTGCATTTAGGTGATTTAAGTTTGAGCTTACCTGACTATGCGATCGTGGCAATTCGTGAAGCCCTTCCTGCCTTTGACAAACAGATCAAGGGATTTGCTATGAATGATGCCATCTTGACAGGCGTTGAAACCCGCACATCGTCACCTATTCGCATCAAACGTCGAGAAGATGGTCAAAGCCTCAATACAGAAGGTCTTTATCCGGCTGGTGAAGGCGCGGGTTATGCAGGTGGAATTCTCTCTGCGGGCATCGATGGAATCAAAGCCGCCGAGGCAGTTGCTTTGAACATTTTACAAACTAAGCAGCATGGCATCTGAGGAATATACCCCACTTCTCCTGCGACTGTCGCGAGAGGAACTTCTAGAAAGGTTTCGGGGTTAACCTGATGAAAGATCCATGACTCAAGTAGGCAGATGCAAAATATTTAAACTGATCGTGATCAGAGTTAAGAACAGAATAAATCCGATCGTGTCCAGTATCGTCGTCACGAGAGGACCACTGACCAAAGCCGGATCAAGTTTTAATCGCTTCAAAGCCATTGGAAGTAAGGTTCCTAAGGTTACAGCGATCATCGAATTTGCTGCCATGACCATGCCTGCAACGTAGCCAACCCAGCGAGTTTCTGGCGATGTCCAGATCAATGACAGCAAGACCATTGTGGTGCCTAGCGCCAAAGCAGTTCCCAGACCCGCTAGCAACTCTTTGCGAAGGATTTTCATCGTGTCGGCTGGGGTCACTTCACCCACACCAAGGGATCGGATCGTCACGGTTAAAGCTTGGATGCCCACCGTTCCGCCCGTGTTTGAGAACAACGGCATAATCACGGCAAGCACAGGCACGAGTGAAATCGTTTTTTGAAACGGAGCGATCGCGCTAGATGCTCCAATATAGAGCGCCATGACACCCACGAGCCAGGGCAACCGATTCCGCAGCTTCTCTAGAGGATGAGAGAGTGAGGATTCATCTCCACCGCTAACCCCTGCCAGTTTTTGAATGTCTTCGGTAGCTTCTTGTTCGAGAATGTCTACCACGTCATCGACGGTGATGATCCCTACGAGCCGATCCTCTCGATCGACCACAGGCAACGCGATCAAGTCGTAGCGCTTCATCAGTTGCGCCACTTCTTCTTGGGGCATCTCGGTTTTGGCTTTAAGCACTCGATCGCTGGCGATGTCTTCAATCCGCACATCGGGAATCGAGAAGAGTAATTGTCTCAGAGAGACAACCTGCTTGAGCTTGCGATTATTGTCGGTGACATAGGCGTAGTAAATCGTTTCCTTGTCTCGGTCAGCTAACCGAATCTTGCTCAGTGCCTCGCCGACCGTCAAGCCTTGCCGTAGCCGGACATATTCGGTTGTCATCACCCGCCCTGCGGTGCCTTCTGCATAGCCGAGAATCGTAGCCGTTGCCTGCCGTTCTTCGGGGCTGAGTTGCTGAACAAGCCGCTTGGCGATGCCAGCGGGAAGCTCATCAAACAATTCGGCACGATCGTCAGGACGCATCGATTCGACAATCTGACACACCTGAGCATTGTGCAACGACCCGATCAGGTCTTCCTGAATCTCTTGGGGCAGATATTCAAAAACATCGGTTGCTTCAGTTTTGTTAAGCAGCCGAAACGCGATCGCTCGTTTTTCAGGCGGAAGTTCGGTAATATAATCGCCCACGTCGATCGGGGGCATCTCGTTTAACTCGTGCTTAAGCTGATTAAGATCAGCAATCTCAGACAGGGAAGTGCGACTTTCCTGGGTTAGCATGAATCCTCCTCAATCTCCCCCGCGCTGGAAGACTAGGGCTTCCGACGCTAAAGGAGTTTAATACTGTGGGGTAATGGACTCTGGTCCATGAACTTTACAAAATGCAACATCGACAGCCATTTCGGTTGTCGCTACGTATATGCTAACCCTGAAGCCGCAAATCTACAATGACCAGAATGGCTCTCCTGCTCAAAGATCCCACTTTTGTCACAGGTGATGAAACCTATAATCGGTAGTCAGATGTATGTCTTTTCTCTCCTAAAGTAAGAAGTTAAAAACCGGAAGAATGCGAAAACTCTTTTTTTATGCCCTGCCGTTAACCATTTCAGTAATTTTGAGTAGTTGCGGTACCTCTCCCTCTAATGCGCCTGTTGCATCGTCGCCAGAGGCAAGTCCGAGTGAGGCACCTAGCCCTAGTGCAACACCTGCCCCTAAAGAAAGTCCTACACCATCTCGCACGAGCCAACCCCTTCAAACCTCTTCGACAGCTTCTGCAAAAACCGTTCCTGTGAGTGTTTATAAAATAGACAACCAGTGTCGAGATTTTGTAGAAGAAAAAACGGTAGTCCCCGCCAATCAGCCGATCGCTGGAGCCGTGGGCAAGGTCTTAGAAAATGCAGATAGTGCCGACTTTAATTTGGCTGGCTATCGAGTGGATGTCGCCGCTGGGGTTGCAACCATCGATCTGCGAGTTGCCCCCGGCTCAAGGCGCAAGCTAGCGTCTCTCTCAAGCTGTGAGCAACTGGCAATTTTTGGCGGTCTTCGCAAAACTCTAACCAGCAATGCTCAATGGAAAATTAAATCCGTGCGGTTTACTGAGCGGGGCAAAGAGGTGGTTCTTTAACCTTTCTTTGAGACTGCCGCGCAATTTTTGACATACCACCGCCAAGGTAAATCGGCTCCTTGAGTAAGCCCGATGCGAGTCGTTTGAACCAATGAAATCGAGTGTTGCTCAACCTGCTCCTGAAACTGGGGGCTGCGAGGCTCTAACCATAAAGGTTGTCCTGGTTGAAAGGAGTGGGCGGTTAGCGTCAGATCAATTTTGAAGGCGCGACAGAGTTTGCCCGGACCTGCCGCAACACGGGGCAGCTTTTCGTCTAGACACCAAGGCGGTAAGGCATCGAGTTGCAACGCCCGAATTAATACAGCGCTCGGCACTCCGTCTCGATCGGTCACCACATTTAGACAGTGATACATCCCATAGATGAGATAGACATAACTCATGCCCGCCGCGCCAAACATGATGCGGTTGCGTTGAGTCTGTCGTCGATAGGCATGACACGCTGGGTCGCCGACCGTGTAAGCTTCGGTTTCAACAACCATGCCTCGAAGCGTTAGCCCGTCGTCAAATTGGCGCACTAGGGTGCAGCCCAGTAGATCTGGGGCGACTTCTAACGACGATCGTGATAGCCACTCAGGTTGAATAAAAGATGAATCGATCGCCATGTTCAGTCTTTAGGAGAATCTGTCAAAAATCTTTGCTTTGCTAAGATTTGAAGGTATCTGCGGTAAGGTTGAGCCAGAAACTTCTAAGTGGAGTGTGCTTCTAGTACAACTCAACTATACAGAAACCATCATAGAAAACTATAACCATTATGGATGTTAAACTCGTTTTACTTGTTCTTACAGGAGTCTTTACGGTAGCTTGCCTGTTCTTTGGCACCCGTAATGGGTTTTATGACTCCGACAATTATCACGGCAATGGGTCAGCGCACTAAGGCGTTGCAAGATGTGAGGGGTGAATCAGGTGTTAAGAATCAAAAATCCCCCTCCATGTTTCGCCATTCGTCAAGCTTAGGCTTCATAATTTTAGACAATAGCAACGTAGCTATCCAATGTGACTCAACTGGAATGTTTGCCCTATGGCGTTGGTCATGCCGATGAAGGAGTGTCTCTCCTGGTTCGCATGGGACCTTATCAGATTTTGCTGGACTGTGGTTTAAGAGACATTTCACCTCTGCGCCAGCAACGCTCCGATTTGGCGTTTCCTGCTGATTTAGTGTTGTGCAGCCACGCTCATCCAGACCATGCACGAGGCTTGCTATCGCTTCATCAAGCTTTTCCTAAACTGCCGATTTATGCGAGTGAAGTTACCACTGAGTTGCTGCCGCTTAATTGGATTGGGGAATCAGTGCCTCAATTTTGTAATGCATTGCCGTGGCGATCGCCCGTAGAATTTTTTGACGGGCTAACGGCTGAATTATTTCCAGCGGGTCACTTGCCTGGAGCCGCCGTAATTTTGCTAACGTATACACCGCCCAGCTCAGAGGGTCAATCTCGCCCTTATCGGCTGATTTACACAGGGGATTTTTTCTTATCAAATTCGCGGCTCGTCGAAGGGTTGCGAATTGAGGAACTGCGGGGATTAGAGCCAGACGTGCTGATTGTGGAAGGCAGTTATGGCACGGCTCGATATCCCCATCGGCGGCAGCAAGAAAACCAACTGATCGAGCGCATTAGTCACGCGATCGCGAACGGGCAGTCTGTTTTGCTGCCGTTGCCGACTCTCGGTTTGGGGCAAGAATTGCTGATGCTGCTGCGGAGCCATCATTTATTCACGGGTCGGGATGTGACGATTTGGGTCGATGGCACCGTCGCCGCAGGGTGTGATGCCTACTTGGATTTGCTGCCTCATCTGCCCAGTTCTGTTCAAAATTTTGCGCGTCACCAACCCCTCTTTTGGGATGAGCGAGTGCGCCCCCGTGTGCGACATTTGCAGCCTGATCAACGATCGTCGATCGAGTCTCCTTGCATCGTTTTGACGGATTTAACCGTTGACCTGAATGAGTTTTGTCACTCCGATTCTTCATGGCTGGTGCTCTTTCCTCAGCAAAGCAGCCAGCTAGAGATCGATCCTCACGAGCTTTCATCGTTTCTTACGTCTGAGGCGG
>JBBRMC010000098.1:0-9414 GCA_038231055.1 Leptolyngbyales cyanobacterium | reverse complement strand
TACTAATCGGACGAATTCCTGCTGACTGAAGGCGTTGTTGCAGCCATAGAGGCGACGGAGCAATTTTTACTCCCTCGATCGCCGTGCCAATATAGGTCGGGCACGCCTGAGACTCTGAAACTTTCACCAACAAGCTGCCACTTTCAGATGGTTGAAGGGTCGGCTCATTTGCCTCTGGCAACCTCAGTGTTGCCCCTGTCAATGCCACAACCTCACGCGCTACACCCACCATGCTCAACGCATCTGCTCGATTCGCCGTCGAGGTCAGGTCAAGAATTACGTCGTCCAGTCCTAACAACGGTCGAGCATCACTCCCTGGCTTCAGCGTTCCTACCACTGTCTCGTCGAAAATATGAATGCCATCCGATTCTTTGGTTAACCCAACCTCAGACAATGAGCAAATCATCCCTTCTGAGGGAACGCCACGCAGTTTGGCAGGTTTGATCTTTAAATCAATCTTAGGTAAATAGGTTCCCAGCGTTGCTACCGGGACATAGATGCCCGATCGCACATTTGCTGCCCCACAGACAATCGTAGACGGCGTACTACCACCAATATCTACTTTGCAGACGCTCAAGCGATCGGCGTTTGGGTGAGGGTCACGCTCTAACACCTTGCCTACCACAACCCCATCCGCCCAGGTGCGTCGGTCTTCAATATCTTCTACCTCAAACCCCGCCATCGTCAGCATCTCAGCCAATGCCTCTGGAGGCATTGAGAGGTCTACTAGTTCCTGCAACCAGTTCAGAGAAATACGCATTGAGCTTGCTTTTGATCTACGCTAACCTGGATCATTCTACCGCTCTCAGGCAAAGGATTGGACAGAGAAGAGGGATGAGTCAGACCCCGACTTCTCCGCTCCGTAGCTAAGATAGAAATAGTTTGTTTTTGCTACTGGATAGTCTCCGTACTTTGGCTGAAGTTTGATCTTAGATTTTGGATTTATCTCTCACAAAATTACGGAAGCTGTCTTCAAGTCCAGTATTGAGTATTAGAAGGCAGATTTCAGCCTTATCCCTTTTTGAACAATAATTATCGTAATGTCAGCCCCCGCTCTCTAGACAAGTGTGATTTGCACAGTCTACGATTCTAGAACCTGTTTAATCGCATTGTTTAAGTCCATTCGTGTGGTTTTGCCTTTGATCGACTAGCTTAAATCTAGGCACATCTGCTACGATCGCTGATCTCCTGCATCAAGGCATCTTCTATATAAAGCTTTCTACGATCAGAAGAAAGTTACGCTATTGTTGTTTGCAACCCTTGCTAGATGGGTATTCTACATAACTAAGAGCATCTGATGAATGGGGAATCACAAACTCCTCATAACAGAGACCTTAAGTGGACATCCAACAACTTTAGCCGCTCTTTATCAGATGTCTCACACAATAAACACTGACTGATCGAGTCTATGCCCAGATAATTAGGGCAGGGTAGCAATATCCCAGTACTCACAATCAACGCGGGTTAATGCTGAATGAGCTACTGCTTAAGTCCAGTCTGTCCACATCCTGAAAACCTAATCCACACTGAGTCGTGTCAGGCTTGTGGCTCTAAGCTGTTGCTGAGCGATCGCTTCCGAATTCTGCACGCTCTTGGACAGGGGGGCTTTGGCGCAACCTTTTTAGCCCGCAACGAGTCTTTGCCAGGTCAGCCTAATTGTGTCATTAAGCAACTCCGTCCTACTGCCACCGCTCCTCATATTTTGCAGATGGCGCGAGATCTATTTGAGCGAGAAGCCGGCACGCTGGGAAGAATTGGCAACCATCCTCAGATTCCTCAGCTTCTAGACTACTTTGAAGCAAATCAAGAATTTTATCTAGTTCAAGAATATATCAGCGGTGCAACGCTACAGCAAGAGGTCAAGCGAGAAGGCACCTTCGGCGAATTGAAAGTTAAGCGCTTTCTCAGCGAGATCTTACCCATTCTGCAATACATCCACAGCCATCAAGTCATTCACCGAGACATTAAGCCCGCAAACTTAATTCGCCGCTCTCATGATTGCAAGCTAGTGCTGATTGACTTTGGAGCGGTCAAAAATCAGGTGAATGCTGTGAATGCCAGCCTTTCAGAGCAAACAGCTCTCACGTCTTATGCGATCGGCACTCCTGGCTTTGCTCCACCTGAACAGATGGCGATGCGTCCCGTCTATGCCAGTGACCTCTATGCGTTAGGGGTCACCTGCATTTACCTGTTGACCGGAAAGTCTCCCAAAGACTTAGACTATGACCCCGCCACGGGAGAACTCGTTTGGCAAAAACAGGTTCAGGTGAGCGATCACTTTGCTAAAGTGCTGAGAAAGATGTTAGAAGTCTCAGTCCGCCACCGCTACCAGTCGGCAAACGAGATTTTGCGAGACTTAGATATGGAGCCATATCTAGAGAGCTTGGCAAGTGGTATGACGCAAGTGTCAAATAAGCCCAACAGCACAGGGCGCAAACGAGGCGACCCTTCAATCCCAGATTCTCAAGATATCTCTTCCGCGTCTCCCAACGCTCGTGCTGCGATGGCAATTAGAGCGAGACAAATTCGCCCCGAATCGACTAGCCTTCAGTCAGGCTTAACTCGCAGTCGGGCTATGGCAGCCAAACCTGCTGTGTCGGGTGTTAAAAGCCGCGACTCTACGGGACGCACTGGAAACTCTGGGGGACAGTCAAGCAGTTCGCCTAAGCTGGATGCTCAAGGACTACAGAGCTATTACAGTAAAGGGAAACGAGATTTTGCCTCTTATGAGCTAAAGGAATTGAGTTTGCCAAGAGTCGATTTGTCGAATGCTGTTTTTCATCAGGCAAACCTTCACAGAACTGATCTTCATGGAGCTAATCTGGTTAGCGTCAACTTTGGTCGTGCTAATCTTAGCCGCGCCAATCTGCGAGATGCCAACTTGACCAAAGCTTACCTCAGTAACGCTGACTTAGAAGGAGCAGATTTGCGGGGAGCCGACTTGAGTGGGGCTTACCTACTGAATGCAAACTTACGTGGAGCTAATCTCTGTGGCGCTAACCTCACAGGCGCAAAGCTGAGTCCTGAGCAGTTGGCAATGGCGCGAACCAATTGGATGACCATCAGACCTACGGGCAAACGCGGAATCTGGTAGCCCGCTCAATCGATTGACACAGCAAACTAAGAAATAAAAAACAGGAGTCGATCGTTGATCAACGATCGACTCCTGTTGCACGAATGATTAGCTGATGCGACCTCTCACGGAAGACGGAGACAGATCAGACCAGGATTGCTTCACCAAGTCAGCATCCGCCTGAACGCTACCGAGATAGTTACCCGCAGGCAGAGAGGGGAAGCGCTTATAAGGCACTACATCTTCGCCAAAGTAACGGGCATACTCGGCACTATCTACCATCGCCTCAACCGCTGCCTTGAGACCGTTATCTGCTAACAGCTTGTTGTATTGACGAATCTCAGCCTGAGTTGCCGGAGCGCGACCCAACAAGTGACGGAATAAGAACTCAATCACCTTGGTGTTGGGATAAGGCGTGTAGAAGCGACGACGATAAATCTCTGAGCTTGCCAGCGACTTGACAAACTCGCGAACCGAGATTTCGCTATTGCGGAGCTTGCTCTCTAAGTCCGATCGCCGGAATTGGGCAGGAACCTGACCACTAAATACATCCATTACCTGAACGTAGATTGCGTTTAGCACCAACTCAATTTCACCCCGACCCATGCCAAGATTCATTCGGAAAATCCGAGCCGGTTTGCGGCGAGTCGTGCCCACCCCTACTTCGACTGATTGACCGCTTCCATTCGAGAATGATCGACCGAGTTCAATAAACAGAGGCTTACTCTTATCCATCTGACGCGCTTGGGCAGCTTGATCCGCGATCGCTTTACCCGTCAGAGGCAGTTTGCTGGCATCCATTCGAGACTTCACAGGTGCAAAGCTAGGATTCTCGAGCTTATTGTCCTGCTTAGTCAGCTTGTTATAGAGCGTTTGGCTATTGGGGAAGTTTGCCGCCGGAAGGGTCAAGAAGCGGTTGTAAGGAACGACATCCTCTCCAAACGCTTGAGCATATTCCATGCTATTGACCATTGCCCCAACAAATGCCTTGATCCCCTGAGTTGCCAAGATTTGGTTGTATTTGCGGATTTCAGCTTGGTCAAGCGGGGCACGACCTAAGAAGTGCTTGGTGCCTAACTCAATCACCTTCGTGTTGGGATAAGGTGCGTAGAACTCTTTGAGATAGAGGCTCGACGTTCCTATGCCTTCGATGAACTCTTTGAGGTTGATTTCACCGTTGCCAAGTTTACTCTCTAACTCGGTGAACTCGTTTTTGACCACATAAGGAGCAATATCGCGCTCAAAAATCTGACGATAAGCCGCTCCTGCAATGACTTTGAGGTTGGCTTTGTCTGACAAGTTTGTGAGCTTGAAGACCTTGGTTTGTTCGCGTTTCTTGCTAACTCCTTGATTAACGCGGAATTGAACATCGGGTTCTGTCCGCATTTCCTCAACAGCACCGAGTTCGACAAAGCGAGGGGTCTCTTCGAGAACGACTTTAGGCATCCCCTTATCGGCGATCGCACCCACGCGATTCGTTCGCAGCGATAGACCTGCGGGTGTGAGATAACGCTCGTAGGGAACGGTATCTTCACCAAAGGTTTCACTGTATTCAGGGGTGTCTAGAATCGCATCAACGACCGCATAAAACCCTTTCTTAGAGGCGAGGTCGAAGTATTTATTGAGTTCCTGACGACCGTAGGTTGGGCGACCTAGCAAACGACGGTGGATATATTCGATCGACTTCGTGACGTATAACGAAGTCCAATACAGACTGCGAAATAAGTTTGACTTTGCCAGACGACGCACAAACTCTCGAATCGTGATTTCACCATTCTCCAGCTTGATTTCGTCAAACTTCAGGCGCTGACCGTCATACACGTCCCGTCCAAAAACCTGTAGATACGTAGCCCGGATGACCGCTTGCGTAGAGCTTTCTGAAAACTTGACGCTAACGCCCTTGTTGTTAACTGATCGTTTACCGTAAGTGTTAGAAAACCCTGGCAACTGATCGAGCTTAAAGACTTTGGGACCCAGCGTACCCGGAGCAATGCCTCGTGCCCCAGGATTGCTGAGTTGGTTGTTGATGCCCGCGCCGCGATTGATTAGAATCCGGCGGGTATCTTTGCTGAAGGGTGCAGGGCTACTACTGGGATTTCGCGTCTCTTTAGGGAAGATAGCACCGAACTGGATTTCTAATGGATCGTTACCAGAACCGTAAACGTGCTGATCGGGTAAAGGTCGATCGTAGCCAGCAAAGGTCGTGAGAAACTGAGGAATCTTCCGAAACGGGGCGCTGTAGTTAAACAGATCTTGTTGCGGACCCCAGTTGCGACATTCTTGGGCTTCTTGACCTAAACCTCGCAGATAAGGAACGGTTTCTTCACCGAAGTAATCGGAGTACTCATCTGAATCCACGAGAGCATCGATTAGGGCAGGTAGACCACCACTAGAGACGATCGAGAAGTATTTCTGCACTTCTTCTCGGCTACTAGGACCGCGACCCAGAATGTGACGGAACGCTAATTCAAGGGCACGGCTGTTGATATAGGGATCGAAGAAGTTTTTGCGATAGAGCGGAGACTTCGCTAACCGACGAATAAACTCCTTCATGGAGATTTCGCCGTTTTTGACCTTAGATTCTAAGTCAGAAACAGACAGTGAGTAGGCACGGGTGATGTCGCGCTCAAACACTTGACGATAGGCAGCTTTAACAATCTCGTTCTTTTCAGAAGAAGACAGCCCCGGCTTCATAGCGTACTTAGGACGACGCTCAGATGCATTGAAATAAATCTGAGGAAGCTCTAGACCTTGCTGATCCTTAGAAGGGCGCGAACGCACCTTGGTTGAAGGGGTCGGTGCCTTAAATTCTGTGATCAAGACATCGAAGTATTGAGTCACAATCTCAAGCGCTTCAGCATCGTTGCGGAAGTAATTGGATGCAGCTACCTTCATTTCTAAAAGCGCCACGATCGTCGCTTCACCTGAACAGGCATTCTCAATGATTTCGCGTAGACCTCGAACGTTGACCGAGATGATGTTGGGATCTCCTGCCACGATCGCGTAGGTGGTGTAGCGCAAGAACCAGCTTAAGTCTCGCAGCGATTTCGCCATGTTGCCCGGACCGTAGCGAGAAACGTTAATCGGTCGGAAATTTGCAGGAATCGCATTGTTTCCGGGAGTCAAGAAGAAGGCACGAATTCCATCTAGGAAACCACCACCGCTGCCACCGACATAAGTCGCTGTGCCCAGCTTCATAGCTTCTGGAGTATCTACCACTGTGCCAGCCATGCTCATGACAGGCGCTTCCGCAGGCTTTTCTAAGAACGCCATCGGCGAACCACCTACAAAAATGCGATTTGCCGCACGGGACACAATTAGCTCTGAGTTGCGGGTCAACAACTCAGCAATTTCTAGGCGTTTGGCACCCGAACTGAAATAGCGAGCTAGCTCATCTAGCTCACCCCGACCGGGAAACCGATCTTGTTGTTCAGCTTGCGAAATAGTCGCAACGGGGACTGTTTGGTATAGTTGCGGGCGTGCAACCGAGCTTCCACCACTTGCCTTAACACTCATTGGATTTCTAAAGCTCCCATTTACGGATCGTTACTGTGTTAAATCTGACCAGAGTGTCACCTGTCACCGTCAATCAGCCTCGTTACCTTCTAGAACATACATTCTAGGGAAGTAATGAACCACATGAATACAACGACTATCCAGGGTCAACCACGCTTACTTTTAGATTAAAACGTTTCGGGTTCAAACACCGAATTATTAAAAAGTGTGTAGAACCGACTTGTCAGGTCTACTAGTCATCATAAAAGTAAGAGGTGATCCATCTGAGAACAGGTATAAGTTTTGTAACAAAGCATCAGAATTTATGGAGATAAAAGTCAGGCGATCGTTTTCAACCTTAGAGATTCTCCAAAACCACAAAAAGCCTACGAATCCGACTTCAAGTAAGCATCGGACTCTTTGAAACTACCTAGCACGATCGCTCTCACTCGTTTCAGCCTGATCGCTACCGCTACAAATGGTTAAGGATGCCAACCAACATCACACTGTTAGAGTGAGCGAGTTGATGGCATCCTCTTAGCTGTAGCCACGCGTAGATTGGCTTACAGAGATATCTCGAAGTCAACAGGAACTATTTGCTTCCTAAACTCCCCAGGCAAGATTCGAACTTGCGACCAATCGATTAACAGTCGATCGCTCTACCACTGAGCTACTGAGGAACGTTACTCATCGCGAATCTAATAATAGCTACAAACCTAATCCTTTGACAAGCCTTTTGCTAATTTATTTCTGATCTTTGCTTGATCGCAGACGCGCTAACCGTTCTTGCGCGATCGGGTCAAGAGAATTGAATAAGAACCGACTCGATGATTTTTTAGTGTTTTTTTGCTTGCGCTGAACTCGGCGTGCCGCAAACTCAACATCATTCGCCAACTGTTGAGCTGACATCCACTCTGCTCCATAGCCTATGACAGTTAGCTGTTGTGCTCGATCAGAGGTTGCCACAATCAACCGTTGATGAAACTTACGAAGGTCGTGACGAAAGTCAGCACACGATCGCTCAATAAACGTGTCTGCGGTTTGTCCAAAATCTGTGTAGTGAACCGATAAATTAGGCGTGACCACTTCGCGATTGGCGAGGCTATCACGATATTGAGCGTCAAAGACAACCTGGGTGTCAAATCCTTGAAAGGCACTATAACCCGTCAGCGCATCTATCAATTGCCGGCGTGCTTCCTCAAGTCCTTCACAATCACGCACCTGTTTTAAGTCATGCCAAGCTCCGACTATGTTATAGCCATCCACCAACAGCACAGCTTGTGGAGCAGAACGGGGCATGGATCAGAGTAATGAAGAGTAAGTACTGTAAGCGTCTCACCCTCTAATAGTGACACCTTTGCTCAAGATTTGTACATAAAAATCTGCACAATTATAGGCTCGTTGTGCCACCTACTCGCCACTAATTCAAAGAGTCGTCGGGTTGCATCAGTCGCTGTTTCAGCCGTTGCGGATCTCCTTGATCAACGACTTGCCCCTTTTCTAGTAGAAAAGCACCATCACAATAATTCAATTCATCCAAGCGATGAGTCACCCACAAAGCAGTCAGTCCCCGGCTTTTAACGAGTTTTTGAACTTGAGCAACAAGATCTAACTGGCTATCTGGGTCAAGTAGAGCCGTCGGCTCATCTAAAAGTAAAACCTCGCAGTGGCGAGCAATCGCTCCGGCGATCGCGACTCGCTGCTTTTGTCCTCCACTAAGTGCGTAGATCGGTCGTCGTTGCAATGCTAATAGATTGACAGCAGCAAGTGACTCTTCTACTCTCTGGCGCACATCGGGAATTGACAACCCTTCTTGAACTAACCCAAACGCCACATCTGCCCCAACAGTAGGCATCACAAGCTGATGATCAGGATTTTGAAACACAAAGCCGATCGGCGGCACAATCTGAATCTCTCCTGAATCGGGCTTTAGCAGCCCACCCAATAGTCTTAATAATGTAGATTTACCGCTGCCATTTGTGCCTAAAAGCATCCAAAATTCACCTTTAGGCACCTCTAAAGAGCAAGACTTCAAAACTGTCTGATCTTTAGACCAGCTAAAGCAGAGGTCTCGAATGTGAATGGCAGCAGTAGATCCAGACATCATAGAGTCACTACTCAGCCATTGAGAAGAAGCCAGGCGCTCTGCCAGATGCAGATGCACTCGATTTCTCATAAATTTGCACGGCAGCAAGACCATCACTGAGAAGCGCAAGTTTTTTGTCAGTTTGACGATCGCACGTCAGTTCTAAAACTTGACTACCGCCTGCCCGCATCGCTTGTGTAATCTCTTGGTAAGTAGCTTCGGCATCTTCCGCAGACTTGCGCTGCACCGAAAGAGGAACAGGAGTAGTCTTCAACGTCAATTCAATAATGAACATATATTAGAGAGTGCTTTACGGACAACCAGACTCTAGTATCGCAAATATCTGTCTCGACGGGTGACTCAGACTCATCACAACTGCAAACGCTCTATTTATGCAAGCGGATCTTAACCAATGCTCGATTTGTAAAGAAAAGTGAACAAACTTTAAGCTTTCTGTACGCGAGACTAGAAATTTTAGAGAATATGCCCCTATAATCAGCTACATAGTGAAGAAAAGTAAACTATCTAATTTAATCAAGCCAATTCCCACAGAAAAAGCTTTTGATTGAGGGGTTATGTGCTTAATCTTCTGTCCTCATAATTTTTGGAGACTTGCGTCATGACCATCGCAGTTGGACGCGCTCAACCGACAAGAGGCGTATTTGACGCTCTTGATGACTGGTTGAAACGCGATCGCTTCGTCTTTATCGGCTGGTCTGGGCTTCTGCTGTTCCCCTGCGCTTTTATGGCAGTGGGCGGC
>JBBRMC010000097.1:0-9479 GCA_038231055.1 Leptolyngbyales cyanobacterium | reverse complement strand
TTGGGCGGAGCTGCCGCACCCATCTCTCTTGAGCAAAAAATTCTGCTAGGCAGTCCAGACGTGTTGTTTGTTCCAGTGGGCGGCGGACCGAAAGCCTACACGCCTGAAGAAGCCAAGCAAGCGATCAGCGTGCTGAATCCCAAACTAATAGTTCCGACGCAATATCGGACTCAAGCGGCTAAAGATCAGTGTGATTTGGTGGGACTTGACAACTTCCTCAAGCTGATGAGTGGGGTTGCGGTGCGAAAAGGCGGAGACTCCATCTCGATTCAAAAAGCAGATTTGCCCAAAAATGGGATGGCGATTCAAGTTTTGAGTTACAAATTTTAAAGAGGGTAAAGGATGGAAGCTCTTTTACCCTCCGCCCTTTATTCTTTAGTTTTTTCTCTATGCAGTCAGACTATCGTCAGCGTCGTGACCAATTTATGACCAAAATCGGGTCAGGCACCGCCATTCTTCGCAGTGCGCCGACCGCTGTCATGCACAACGATGTAGCTTATAACTTTCGGCAAGACAGCAATTTTTTCTACCTCACGGGCTTTGATGAACCTGATGCCGTCGCGGTGTTTGCGCCTCATCATGAAACTCACAAGTTTGTCCTGTTTGTCCGACCTAAGGACGCTGATAAAGAAACCTGGTCAGGCTATCGCGTTGGGGTAGAGGCTGCTAAAGAAAAATATGGGGCAGATGAAGCGTATCCGATCGCTGAACTCGACGAAAAGTTAACGCAATACGTTGAGAAAGCCGATCGCATCTATTACCATTTGGGGCGCGATCGTGCATTCAATACCACCGTTCTCAATCTCTGGCAGCGATTGATGTCAGCCTACGAAAAGAAAGGGACGGGACCGATCGCCATTGAAGATCCGGGACCCATCTTGCATCCTCTGCGGCAGGTAAAAAGCGCAAGCGAACTAGAGCGGATGCGAAAAGCAGTCGCGATCGCAGCAGAAGCGCATAACTTGGCATTGGAAATGAGAAAGCCAGGATGCTATGAGTATGAAATTCAGGCGGAGATGGAGCGGCTGTTTCTGTTTAGAGGCGGGATCGGAGCGGCGTATCCCTCGATCGTGGCATCGGGGGCAAACGCCTGCATTCTGCACTACACCGAAAATCGTCGCCAAATGCAAGATGGAGAACTTCTCTTAGTCGATGCGGGTTGCTCTTATGACTATTACAACTCAGATATCACGCGCACCTATCCAGTGGGCAACCAGTTCACCGAGGAGCAGCGCATTCTTTATGAATTAGTCCTCACCGCGCAACTGAACGCGATCGAGCAAGTGCAACCCGGCAACCCCTGGAATCTATTTCACGATGCTGCTGTGCGGACGATCGTCGAAGGACTAATGCGTCTGGGACTGCTGCAAGGAGACATCGAAGAAATCATTAAAGAGAAAAAATATAAGCCCTTCTTTATGCACGGGACGGGGCACTGGTTGGGTTTAGATGTCCATGATGTTGGGGTGAGACAGATCGGTGAAACCTGGCAATCGTTCCAGTCGGGGCAAGTGGTCACGGTCGAGCCGGGAATCTATATTCGACCAGACTTTAAGCCGTTTGAAGGACAACCAGAAGTGCTCGATCGCTGGCGCGGGATTGGCATTCGCATCGAGGATGATGTGCTGGTGACCAATACCGGAAATGAGGTGCTGACGGCTGCGGTTCCTAAAGCGATCGAGGCAATGGAGCGCTCCTAATCTCTCTGTACAAATACCAGGAGTCGCTTAAAAAACTATTCATTATGGTGAATTTCTACTGAGAGCAATACGGTGAGAATACGGATCATTCTTAGTATTTTTCTCAATGATTTCAGCGAACCTGCACTCAATTCCGCAAGATTACAGGTGATGTTTTGAGTGCTCTCTGCGACTATGAATCCATCAGCTATTTCAGCAACGAGTATCAAATTTCACAGCTACTAAGCCCAGGGGTGTTGCGCCATTGGGCTTTTTATTGTAGTTAGATAGAAGACAGAATTAGCGATCGTTCACCCAGCCATTGCTCACCAGATCAACCCAACTGTCAACAAGTTCGCCTCGATGCAATAGTTGCCAAAGAGCTTGATTGACGATGCTTGGCGCTTCAACCATGACCGAGTGACCTGAAGTGGGCACCGTTAAATGAACGCTGCTAGAGAGGTGAGTAGCTAATTGCTCGCCCATCATTGGCGGAAACACGGGATCACGCCCTCCCGTAATCACGACAGTCTGACAGAGGAGCATATGTCTCCGTCCGTCATAGCCCCAAAACGATTCGATCGCTTCATAAGGGTGTGCGTGTGACGGTAAATCAGATGACGATTCTTCTAAAGAACTTTTCTGCATCAACTGCTGGACTGAAGGTGAGTGATAAATCTGATAGCCGCCAGCCGCAAAAAACTTCATCAACGGAATCTCCCACCAGGGCGTGAGGTTGTGAGTGCCACCTCCAATGGCGATCATGGCTGTAGTTGGGTGACGCGCTGCCCACTCCAGTCCGATCGTCACGCCATAGCTGTGACAGCACAAAATCGGCTTCTCAAGATTGAAGTGATTTAAGAGCCGAGTTAAATCGCGGCGATGTCTACCGACTGAATAGCGACGATAGCGCCCAGATTCGCCATGCCCTGCCAGATCGTAAGCAAGGACAGCCCGATCGCGCGATCGCAAAAACTCCCACTGGTTTCGCCAGTTGAAGCGATTGCCCAAACCGCCATGCACCAGCACGATCGCGGGAGACTGCCCTGGCGAATAAGCCACTTTCAAATCTACACTGCCGAGCCTGACGACCGAACCTTTCAAAGACTGCACTGTTGGATCTGACATCGGATCTGGCATGGAGAGAATTCTAGCTTCTAGGTTTGACTCGTCTGCGGTAAGGGGGATTACTTGTAGGAAACAAAACGCGCAGAGTTGCAAACGCAGTTAGCACAACGCAGCCAATAATAAATGCCATCAACGGAAAAGGAAACATGACAAATTCCGCAAATTTAACTTTCTTGACTGTAGTAACTTAGTTTGACACCTCTGTGACTGCTTCATAACGAAGTGATGAATCGTGGTGCGATCGGCAGCGAAAATCGAAACCGACTGCCTTTGCCAAGTTCACTTTCAGCTAGAATCGTGCCCTTTTGCAACTCGACCAGACGACGAGAAATCGCTAACCCAATCCCTGTACCTCCCGAATGACGATCGCGGGATCGATCCGATCGCCAAAATCGCTCAAACACATGGGGCAAATCATCCTCAGAAATGCCCTGTCCCGTATCTTTGACGGCAATCCACAGCTTATCTGACTCTTGCCATGCCTGAAGGGTCACAGTGCCTTGAGGCGTATATTGCAGCGCATTGCCAATCAGATTGACCAAGATTTGCTCGACTCGTTCGGGGTCAGCGATCGCGAGAGGTAAATCAGCAGGACACTCAAGGCTAAAAGTGGTTGTGCCTTCTAGGAGTTGATCTGAGAATCGTTGAATCAAGGACGCTAATAGAGGACGAATGTTCAGAGGTTTGGCATTAATGGGGAGATAGCCCGCTTCGGCTTGAGACAATTCTTGCAGGTCGTTAACCAGTCGGCGCAGTCGAGTTGTTTCTTTAGCCAGCCGTTGATAAATATCAGACGAAGCCTCGATCGTGCCATCTGCCAACCCTTCGAGATAGCCTTCAACGACGGTGAGCGGAGTTCTTAACTCGTGGCTTAAGTCACTCACCAGATCGCGACGACGCTGCTCAACGCCCTCTAGCTCTTGTGCCATGTGGTTAAAACTCTCAGCCAATCGATTCAGCTCAGGAATCTCGTTAGCGGGAACTCGTTCTTCTAAATGCCCCGATGCGAACTTGCGCGTGATTCGCTCTAGCTGAATCAACGGTTGCACAATCCGTCGAGACACCAAATAGCTCAGCACTCCTGCGGTGCTGCCCCCAACGATCACAGACCAAAACGCGCCACGGCTCCAGGCTGACTCAAACCCTTCGAGCAGTTGACGACGAAAATATCGAACGTTGACTCCCCCGATCTGAATCTTCTCGATATGGGTGATAAATAACTGCGGAGAGTAAAGTTTGCCTACGGTTAATAGGGTGCTCAAGCCCACCACCATGACGATCGTGTGCGATAAAAAGAGCCGCCCCCGTAAGCCAAGTTTATTCATCAGTTGCTGGCATCCTCAAATTTGTAGCCGACTCCAATTACCGTTTTAACAAAGCTAGGATTAGCGGGGTCGAGTTCGACTTTCTTGCGAAGACGAGCGACGTGGGTATCGACAACTCGCTCATCGCCAAAGAAGTTATCGCCCCAAAGTTTATCAATCAGTTGAGTTCGGTTCCAGACGCGACCGGGATAGCTCATAAACGTGGCAAGCAGGTCAAACTCCAGGGTCGTCAAATCGAGCGGTTCTGGCTTGTCAGAGGTGAGGTGACGGGTTGCCGATCGCTGATCGAGGTCGATCGAGAAGCTGTGAGTTCGATAAATTTGGTTCTGTCCCCCTTGACGCAAGGTTCTCCTCAACAAAGCTCTGACCCGTGCGACCAATTCTTTAGGGCTAAAGGGCTTGACCATATAGTCATCGGCTCCAGTTGAGAGACCAATGATGCGATCGAGTTCTTCACCTTTTGCCGTCAACATCAGAATATAGGGATCTTTGGTGCCAGGTTTTTGCCGAATGCGAGCGCAAACCTCTAATCCATCTAACTGAGGAATCATCAAATCGAGAATTATCAGATCGGGTTTTTGCTCCTGAAAGATTTGGAGAGCCGTCAGCCCATCGCGGCAAGTGCGACAAGAGAAGCCTTCTTTTTCTAAATAAAGCTGAATTAGTTGCGCGATTTCAGCTTCGTCTTCAACAATCAAAATTTCCATGCGATGCCAGGGATGAAGGAACGGATCGAGCAATTGTCTCTATCACGTTACGCCGTTTTTTTAGCTCTGTCAGGCTCTTTCATGAGTTGAGCCGCTTAAACTTGTCTCAGTTTTGAAAATAAGTTTGTCAAACTCGCTCATTTAACGCTATATTAAACAAGTTGGAAGCAACGCGGGGTAGAGCAGTCTGGTAGCTCGTCGGGCTCATAACCCGAAGGTCCATGGTTCAAATCCATGCCCCGCCACCAAATTAAAAAGCCTTCAGTTCAAAAGACTGGAGGCTTTTTGCATAGGACGTGTCTTTTAGGACGATCACTCAGATTCAGGCTCCACGATAGCCGAGACGATCGTGACTTCGCCCAGTTCGCTCCTCTGAATTTCGTTTCCTGAATTTAGAGAAACCACTTTTAAGCTAGGTCGGCTTAGCTTCTCACTCAATACGTCTCGTTGATTGATCAAGTAAATGCTGACTAACGTCAGACACACTCCAAACCACTGAAGCGGACTTAATACCTCTGACAAAAAAAGATTGCCAAATAACAGGGCAAACACAGGGGTCAGAAATGTCAAAGAACTCAGACTGGTTAGGCTACCACTAGAGGCGAAGTAAAAGAATAATCCGTAGGCGATCGCGCTTCCAAAGATCGTTGAGTAAGCCAACGCCATCCAGTTAGAGGTCGTCAAATTCACCCACTGCGAGGACTCTAATTGATTAGACAGCGCAAATAAAGGCAATCCTCCTAAAATCATGTGCCATCCCGTCGCGGTTACAGGGTCAGCATGACGACAAACATAGCGGACGATGACCGTCCCGACTGCCATCGACAGTGCAGCCAACAGCATCAGCCACTGCCCGTTATCAAATAGACTCAGAAACAAGTCTGAGAATGCTCGGTCGGTAGGAATTGTCCACTGTTGATGAGCGATCGCGGTCAATGCCCAATCTCTGGACGACCAGATCCATTCTTCTGGTAGCCCTAGCAGCGTGATTCCCAACACTCCGATCGCTAGACCGAGCCAGCCCCAAAGCCCGATCGTTTCTCCAAACAGCCACAGTGCCAGGAGTGCAACCGCTAAAGGCTGCGAGTCAATCATTACAGAACCAAGTCCTGCTCCTGTTCTCACCAAGCCTTGAGCTAAAAATCCTTGAAAGAGCGCTCCATCAATTAAGCCAAACAGAGCGATCCACAGCCACGCTGCCCACCCTTTAGGTTGAGGTTTCCCCATAAAGACACCTGCGATCAGCACCAGCACACCTGCCGGAACTAACCGCACACCCGCCATAAAAAACGGCGTTGTGTTGGGAATTACGCCTTTCATCGCAACCATTGCTGTGCCCCACAAAAAGAAAGGAGCAATGAGTAAGGGAGGAGCAAACGGTAATCGTGACTCAGTAAGCTTGAGGTGCATGGGTGACTGACTGCTAAAGTCTAGGCTAGTTCTGTTTAATTATGTACTTATGTTACGTGACCATCGCCTCGATCGGACGGTTTTCTGATCCCCAGTTCTCTGCTTTGAATGCGTTCGATGAGGCACACTAGAAGTTCAAGCCGTTTTCATTTACCGCCGTTGTAATGCCCATGATTTCGCTTTTTAAGTCTCGATTTCGCAAACAAATTGCTCGCATTGAAATTAAAGGAGCGATCGCAGGGGCAACGCGCGATCGTGTCCTCAAAGATCTCAAGTCGGTTGAAGAAAAACGGTTCCCCGTTCTGCTGCTGCGAATTGACAGCCCCGGTGGAACGGTTGCCGACTCGCACGAGATTTACTGTGCGCTCAAGCGACTTCGAGAGAAAGTCAAAATTGTCGCCAGTTTTGGCAATATCTCAGCCTCGGGTGGAGTTTATATTGGCGTGGGTGCTCAGCACATCATGGCAAACCCTGGCACCATCACAGGCAGCATTGGCGTAATTTTGCGGGGCAACAACTTAGAGCGGTTGCTAGAAAAAATCGGCGTGTCCTTCAAAGTCATCAAATCGGGACCTTATAAAGATATTTTGGCGTTCGATCGTGAACTCACCGACCCTGAAAAACATATTTTGCAGGAATTGATTGATGTCAGCTATTCCCAATTTGTAGGCGTGGTCGCAGAAGGACGAAATCTCACAACCGATGCGGTGAGAAGCTTTGCAGATGGTCGTGTCTTCACGGGGCAGCAAGCTTTAGGGTTGGGATTGGTCGATCGTCTCGGTACAGAAGAAGATGCGCGTCGTTGGGCAGCCGAACTTGTCGGACTCGATCCCGAAAAAACCAAATATTTCACCTTTGAAGAGAAAAAACCTCTCGTTAGTCGTCTCACATCTAGTAATAGTCTTGCCCACGCAGTTTCTACTATCCCCGGACTTGCGGCAGGTGCTGATTGGCTAGAGTTTGAGTTGTCTACAAGTGGGCTTCCCCTGTGGTTATATCGTCCCTAGTTAAGATTGGTGTCGGGTTGTGCAGAATGGTTTCATCCCGACCCATGTTTTTACTAAACACAACTCTGAAGAATGTCAGACCAGCAAATTTACCAGCCTGATCGAAAACTTTCTTCACCCTTTACCGTTGATTTCCTCTCCCTTCACACTCTCTTGATAAGCTAGTGATTAAGGCAAGAGCGACTACAATTAATCGGCTGACAACTAGCAAAAATTCGGAGGGGTAAACCTGTGCAGTGGAGAGTTCGAGCGGTTCGTGGAGCAACAACAGTCTCAGCAAACAGCGCTGAGGCAATTCGAGAAGCGGTCACTGAGTTACTAGATGAACTGGAAGCTCATAATCAGCTTGATTTTGACGAGATCATCAGTGCTACATTTTCCGCGACTCGTGATTTGGATGCCATTTATCCAGCCGCGATCGCTCGCGAGCGTCCTCACTGGTCAAATGTGCCTCTGCTAGATGTGCAGCAGATGTATGTAGAAGGCAGTTTAGAGCGCTGCATTCGCTTTTTAATCCATTTCAACACGCCTGATCCAGAAATCAGAATTTATCATCCTTACTTGCGCCACGCAAAAAGTCTTCGACCCGATTGGACTCTGGCTCAACTCACGGCTTCACCCATGAGACTCAGAACGCGGGACTAGCAATCGATAAAACAAAAAATTTAAGATCAAAAAAGGGTTCCCCATTACGGTGAACCCTTTCTTAATTCAGACTTAGAAGACTAGACTTCCGTTTTGAGGTCAACGGTGCGTTCTGCAAAATACTTGTTGAGGAAGGTGCTTGCAAACGACAAAATCACAGGTCCGAGGACAAACGACAAAATACCATGAACGCTAAACCCAGGAGTGACCGCCGCCGCTAGCGAAAAGCAGATGCCGTTCACGACAAGAGAAAACAAGCCCAGTGTCAGAAAGTTAATAGGCAGGGTGAGCAGCGATAGAATTGGCTTCACGAAGGCGTTGACTAATCCGATCGCAACTCCAGCAATCAAAGCTGATGGAAACGACGCGATATTCACACCAGGCAGCACGATATCGACGACTAGCAAACTTAACGCAGTTGACAAGACTACAAACAAATATCCCAACATTATTTTTCCCTCAAGCTTCATTAATATCAGTTTTTCTAAGACCGATCTTGACGTAGCATCGAGTTGAAAGCCTCTTCATGGAGATAGATTCTGCTTTATCTGGTCGCTCTCCTATTCGACAGAGTTTGTCGGTAGCACTTTGACGATCGGCAAACTCTCTTTAGCCAAAGGCTCTTTTTTAGAGTGAAACCGGATGCCTAAAAAGATGTCATAGATAAAGCCAAGAAAGTCTTCTTTGAGTAGCCCGATCGATTGGGGGCTTCCTTTCGCATCTAAAAGGGGCTTTGTTGCGAAATAGGCTCGCTCATAGTGATACCACGGCACTGAGGGCCACAAGTGGTGAACTAAATGATAGTTCTGACCCATAATCAACCAGTTCAGCCAGCGATTGGGATAGACTCTGGCATTTTTCCAGCGATCGCGCTCTTTAAAGGGGCGATGTGGGAAATAGTCAAAGAACAACCCTAAAACTAAACCCACGATCGCCAGTGGGATGAACCAGAAGTTGAATACATATCCTAGAAAGTCGTAGTGATACGCAAGATAGACTACTAGCCCCAGAGAGATTCGCGCTAAAAACCATTCTAAAAGCTCGTTCTTGCGCCACAGCTTGCGCTTAAAGAAAAAGAACTCGTGATACATAAATCGGGCGTTGATAATCCACAACGGTCCCATCGTAGAAACGACGTGATCAGGGTCATTGTCAGGATCGTTCACATTCGCGTGATGCTGCATATGCACTCGCGTGAACACCGGATAGGAGAAACATAGCAGAAACGCGCTGCCGTGCCCCAAAAAAGCATTGACCCATTTGTTTCGATGGGCAACTCCATGACAGGCATCGTGAATTACGGTTCCTACCATATGCAGCGCTAAAACGTTTAAGCAGAAGCAGCACCAATCAGCCCAACCCCACCACCAATAACCTAGCGTTGTGATTACCGCTAGAGCTACTGAGATCCAAAAAATCAGCAGGGTTAGATTGAAGTCACCAGGAGGACCTAGCAACTCTTTAGGAACGGTCAGGGGCTTTGTTGCCTCCGACATCATTTCTTCCTCCTTTATCGCATCCTTATGTAGTATACGTTACGCAAAATCGTGAACTTAAGTAAACACTGTTAAGTGTGAC
>JBBRMC010000096.1:0-9485 GCA_038231055.1 Leptolyngbyales cyanobacterium | reverse complement strand
GACTGCGTTTAAGGAGAACTCTGTCTATATTCCGTGTTCTACGATCGCGGCGCATCTCATTGATTGTTCACTTCGATTGAAGTTACCTGAGATCTTGCACCCGCCTCTTCACTGCGATGGTGTCCCGCCCGTGAATGGAATTCCGGGCTAGCCTTGCGAAGTCCATTGAAATGGACTGAATTGCCTCAATCCCTCGTTCAGTCCCTTGATCTACCGTGTACACACAAGTCCTCGTCGCTTCGCTTGAGTCGGCTTATGCCCCCTAAATCCCCCAAAATTGGTGGACTTTGACCCTGAGCAATGGCTTAAACCCTAAACCTCTTTCTGGCTCAAAGTCCACCAGAATGGGGGATTTAGGGGGCGAAAGGTTTTGGCAATGACGGATCGGATCAACTTGTGTGTACACGGTAGGTCCCTTGAGGGGACTTCGCACCGTTAGACGGTGATTTTCAATCACAGGTGGGTGAATGCTAGCCACGAGGGAGTTCTGATCGGGTGCAAGATCTCATTTACCGCAAAATTACTGGATTTGATCGGGAGCAGGTCAAAATTAGCCCGATCGCCTTCTATCGAAAAACTCCCAAACTTCAAAGTGATCGCTTCCCTCTCAGGTTTGAGCGCGTTGGGCTTCCAAAAGCATCACAGTTTTCTTATGATTCTGGACTGCCCCCTTATAAAGGCTTACTTGTGATCCAATCAAAAAATCGTGGCTCAGAGATCGCTGCCCTCTTTGTTCTGGCATTGCTCTGGGGTTATAACTGGGTGCAAATGAAAATCGCAGTGCAATATGCGCCACCCTTTGTCTTTGCGGGATTGCGAATCGTTTTGGGGTCAGCGAGTCTGCTGCTGAGTCTGGCACTGTTGCGAAAGCCGATCGCACCTAAAGAAATTCCGGGCACGATGCTCACAGGGTTGTTGCAGATTGCTGTGGAATGTATGGCTTTGCAACCTGGGCACTGGCAAGTGGAGGAGCCGGAAAAACGGCAGTTTTGGTCTATATCATGCCGTTTTGGGTGTTGATTTTAGCGTGGCTATTTTTGGGCGAACTGGTGAAAGGAATGCAGTGGATGGCGATCGCCATCAGCATCTCTGGTCTGCTCTTAATTTTGGAACCCACGACTCTCAACGGCACCATTCTCAGTAAAGTTCTGGCGCTGCTCGCTGGGCTGAGTTGGGCAGGCGGTGTGGTTGTGGCAAAAAAACTGCGTCAAACTGTGGAGTTAGATTTACTCTCGTTTACTGCTTGGCAAACGGTGTTCGGTGCTATTCCGTTAGTGTTGGTGGCTGTGTTGGTGCCTTCGACTCCGATCGTGTGGTCTACTCCATTCATCATTGCATTAATCTATGCTGTCATTCCAGGAACAGCGATCGCGACTCTACTCTGGCTTTATGTGCTCAACCGTCTCCCCGCAGGGATCGCTGGACTAGGGTTGTTAATGAATCCTGTTGTGGGAGTGTTGGCAGCTTGGGCACAACTGGGCGAACAACCAGGACTCATGGAAATGATGGGAATGGGATTGATCGCGATCGCGCTCTTGCTCAACGCGATGCAAGCGATGCGATCTCACACTTAACAGAGCAAACTCGGTAAAAAGGAGCCAAATAGAGTTTGTAGTCCTGCCTGTTTGAGAACTGCGTTCGCTGTATGACGAGATTTAATTGAACCATTTACCACAAATCGTCGATCGGTAATGGGACTGTACCAAATTTCATGATCTCCTTTGCCTTGTCGTTCAAAGATACACTCAGCCTCTAGTCAATTGAACCGCGATCGCACCTGCATAATCAGCAGAGTTGACATGATTGCTCAAAAGTAGTTCAGGAACGATATTGTGCAATTTTTGACTCAACGCCTCAATGGTGTCAGCTTCGGTTGCTAATCCCGGCACATCTTCGCTGGTTGCCACCAGACGGCTGCGTTTGCATTTGAGCGTTGACATTAGCACGCATCGTTTCTTTAGTTTAAAGGGGCATCATCAACCCTGGATATACAAGACTACAGCTTCAGGGAAGACACGATCGGACAAGCATGGCTTTTACTGACGGTCATCTTGTGCGATCTCTACAGGATGCTTTGGTGGGCGACTAGGCAGCGACCTGTTTTTGTCTCAGTTGCTCCATCCAGGCTTTGGTGCCATAAATGCCTTGTAAGAGTGAAGGGACTGTGAGATCAACATCGAGAGCTTCCCAATGTAGACCAATGCCAGCGGGAGTCACTTCAACAGCAGCTAACTCATCAGGAGATGCCTCGGCTAACCCTTGCCCAAGTTTGGAAGGGAACATAAAGGTTGACCCATCTCTCAAATGAATCACAATCTGATTGGAGATTTGGTCGTAGTGAGCAGAGACTGCACGAGGCTCTATCCTATCGGCAAGAATCGCTCGATCGCTAGCTCGATCGAGTTGAGTGTTCAGAACTTCGTCGTTTAATTCAAGCTTCTCCATGAATCTCTCTCCATGCTTCCAGTAATTCGCGTTGATAAAGGATCACTAACTTTAGAGCTTTGACTGCGATGCCCCGCTTACCTCGATACTCGATGATTTCAGGCTGTACCGTTTCATGACCCAAGTTGATCTTAACTTCACTGTCGGCGCTGATGATGTGAACGTGCGATGGTGAATGATCGTCGAAGTAGATAACCACCCTAAAGCCATCTTTTTTAAGCACCGTTGGCATAGTGTGGTGTTGATAAATTGCCCTTGCTCATTTTAGTTCGGTCTCCCTGCTCTCTCAAGTTCCTATCGATCGTTCTCCCATTTTTTGCTGGTGATGCTGAAGGTTTGGCGATCGCTCTCACTTACATTTTAATTATTAGTTAAATAGTTTTTTAGTTAATTACAACCAGTTTGCATTAAATGATTTTGTCAAAGTTCTACAGAAAAATCTCGTTATTCTGAGAGTAAACCATAGTTTTATTATCTAGCATAACGTTCCTACTCACGCGTCACAGACAGCCTCAAACTTCAACGATAGCCTCTCGGAAGTTGGGATGCCTTGAATCATTAGGCAGTACACAATATATGCTTCTTAACGATGTATTCAAAGCGCTCTATATTAGCGCGAACTTGATTATGAGTCTCTATCATGTTAATTCCATCTCTCTTATGCGATAACTCATTACGGAGCTTAGTAAACACTGTCTCATAGCCACCCTTGGGACTTTTATCCTGAAAAACTGTTGGATCGATACCGACTATAGCTTTATCAACTTTTGGCTGGCTATCTTCACAACAGTGAAGCATCAAAGTGTACAGCGAAATAAATCGACCAACTGGTTCCTCAATCGTTGCTGCATCAAAGAACATCTGTAGCTTTGACAGATCGTAATCTTGCTTCATGCTTTCCTTTAATTGATTTACATTTTCTTGTCCTAGCCCGACACTGAGATGACCAGTTACTTCGATTCCACCAGTGCCAAACACTTGCTGAGTACTGATTAGCGAATCACCCCGCATATAGCCTTTGCAGGTGAACTCAAAAATTTTGACATTAGCCACGAATGAGAAAACATATATAAATGATTGAGCCTCGACAGTCGCTTCGTGAATTATGGTTCTTATCGCATTGTTGCCAGAAGTAAATATGTTCTTATCAACTAAAATTTCATACCGAAAGTCGCCGGTCTCTTTTGGAATAAGCGTAATATTTTTATATATAGGTGTCGTATCAGCAAAGGTTATTCTCGGAAATTCCCTTCCATCAATTCGTATCTCAAAAACAATCTGAATTCGCTCCATACCCAAGTAAGTACCTTCAAAACATTAGCGCTACTACCAAACTAATCAGCCTAATTATTATTTCTGCTATTATCCTAACCATAAATATGACTGAGATCTTTCTGAAGACAATTATCTTGCATATAATCGGCATAACTCCCATGTCTTTAGGTTTTATACCGAATTTCTACAGAATAATTCTCTTTGAGTAATTATTCTGAACAAGCCACGAATTTTTCTAGAGTAGAGAAACTACTGTTCTGTTCTAGATGAATCATCCATTACGCTTAGTCGATCGACACCCCACCGCCGATCGACTAAACCTATTCTTAACTCTCGTAAGCTTCCATCGGTAGACAAGAACAGACGAGATTACGATCGCCATAGGCATTATCAATTCGTCTGGTGGCTGCCCAAAACTTATTCTCTCGCGTCCAAGCAGTCGGATAAGCGGCGCGTTGGCGAGAATAAGGGCGGCTCCACTCGTCAGCCGTTAAATCTGCGGCAGTGTGAGGGGCATTTTTGAGGAGATTATTATCTCGATCGACCTTCCCTTCCTCAATTTCCCGGATCTCTTCTCGAATTGCAATCATGGCATCACAGAAGCGATCGAGTTCTGCTTTTGACTCGCTCTCAGTCGGTTCGACCATTACCGTTCCTGCCACGGGCCAAGACACCGTGGGTGGATGAAACCCATAGTCAATCAGCCGTTTGGCAATGTCATCAACTTCGATTTCGGCGGTCTTTTTAAACTGACGCAAATCGAGAATGCACTCGTGCGCGACCCAGCCATTTTTGCCCTTATAGAGAACGGGATAGTGGTTTTCTAGCCGTTTAGCAATGTAGTTGGCATTGAGAATCGCCACCTCAGTCGCTTTGGTCAAACCTGATCCGCCCATGAGGGCAATATACATCCACGAGATCGGCAGAATGCTTGAACTGCCCCACGGAGCAGCCGAGACGGCTCCGATCGCGTCCTGATTCTCAGCATGGGGGGGAATCACGGAATGACCTGGTAAGAACGGAACGAGATGAGCCGCAACCCCGATCGGTCCCATCCCTGGACCACCGCCACCGTGCGGAATGCAGAAGGTTTTATGCAAGTTCAGATGACAAACATCCGCCCCAAAGTCACCTGGACGGCACAGACCGACTTGAGCATTGAGATTTGCGCCATCCATATAAACTTGTCCACCGTGATGATGGACGATCGTGCAAATCTCCTGAATGCCCTCTTCAAACACACCATGAGTGGACGGATAGGTCACCATCAGCGCAGCTAAGTTGCTTTGATGCTTTTCGGCTTTTGCCTCTAAATCAACAATGTCGATATTGCCATCCGGGTCACAGGCAACAGGTACGACTTTCATGCCTGCCATGACCGCGCTGGCGGGGTTTGTGCCGTGAGCCGACTGGGGAATTAGGCAAATATTACGATGCCCTTCGCCGCGCTGTTGGTGATATTGCCGAATGACGAGCAATCCCGTGTATTCGCCCTGAGAGCCTGCGTTTGGCTGAAGCGAGATGCCTGCAAACCCAGTGATTTCTGCCAGCCAGCCTTCTAGCTGTTGAAACAGAATTTGGTAGCCCTGCGTTTGCTCGACGGGGGCAAAGGGGTGAATCTGTCCAAACTCAGCCCAGGTGACAGGCACCATCTCAGCCGTGCCGTTGAGCTTCATCGTGCAAGAACCGAGGGGAATCATCGCGGTCGTCAGCGACAAATCTTTTGACTGGAGGCGATACATATAGCGCAGCAGTTCGGTCTCGGAGTGATAACGGGTGAAGCTGGGATGAGTGAGGTAAGGAGTGGTGCGGGAGAGGGAAGCAGGAAGGACGAAGGAAGAAGCACGGAGGACGGAGACAGAGCGACCAGAGAAGACTTCTAAGAGGTCGAGGAGATCTTGCTTGGAGGTGGTTTCGTCGATCGCCACCCCGATCGCATCGTCTCCAATCTTGCGTAGATTGATTCGATGAGCGATCGCTCGGTCTAAAATCTCGGTTTGCTTGTTTCCGACTTCAATTCGCACTGTGTCAAAGAATGGCTCTGACCCAAGCGTATAGCCAAGTTTTTGCAATTCGGCGGCTAAGGTTGCGGTCATGGTGTGGATTCGCTCTGCAATCAGTTTGAGTCCCTGAGCGCCGTGATAGACGGCATACATTCCAGCGATGATGGCTAATAGGACTTGTGCCGTGCAAATATTGCTCGTCGCTTTATCTCGACGGATATGTTGCTCACGAGTTTGCAGAGCGAGACGTAGGGCAGGCTGTCCGTTGATATCTTTAGAGACTCCCACTAACCGTCCGGGAATTTGACGCTTGTAAGCTTCCTTGGTCGCAAAGTAGGCGGCGTGAGGTCCGCCATAGCCAAGCGGTACCCCAAAGCGTTGAGTATTTCCTACCGCGATGTCTGCGCCAAACTCTCCCGGCGGTTTTAGAAGCGTGAGACTGAGCAAATCAGCCGCGACGGTGACGAGTGCGCCTGCGGCGTGGGCACGATCGATGAATTCTTGATAGTCATAAATCGCGCCATCGGTTGCCGGATATTGCAGCAGTGCCCCAAATACAGCCGTCTTGGAGTCAAAGGTGCGGTGGTTACCGACGATCACCTCAATGTCTAACGGCAGTGCTCGTGTGCGAACCACGTCGATCGTTTGGGGGTGACACGCCTCTGACACCCAAAAAGCTTTTGCGCCTGTTTTGCACAGCCCATAGCTCATTGCCATTGCTTCAGCCGCCGCCGTGCCTTCATCTAAAAGCGACGCGTTTGCGATTTCTAGCCCGGTCAGGTCAATCACCATCGTCTGAAAGTTGAGCAACGCTTCTAGACGACCCTGAGCGATTTCGGGCTGATAAGGCGTGTATTGAGTGTACCAACCTGGATTTTCAAGAATGTTGCGCTGAATCACCGGAGGCGTAATGCAGTTGTGATAGCCCATGCCGATGAATGAGCGGAAAATTTGATTCTTCTGGGCGATCGCTTTCAGATCTGCCAATAGCTCATATTCACCCCGTCTCTCCTCTAACTGCAACGGGCGCTTGATCCGAATTCCGGCGGGAACTGCCTGGTCAATCAAGGCATTCAAAGACGACAACCCTATCGTTTGCAGCATTTGCTGGACTTCGAGATCTCTCGGTCCGATATGGCGATCGAGAAAGCGATCGGGATGAGCAAGCAAGTCAGTCATCGCACCGTTTGAAGAACCATCGTTGGCAAACTCGTGTTCAGACTCAGTGGTTTGGTGATCATCGCGACTCAAATCAGGCGTTGATTGCACTGGAGTAATAAGCTCTGACATAGGATAGTGTTTAGAGTGAGTAAGCTGCCTGTAAATATTCTGCAACAATTAACTCGATCCCAGTGGAACCGAGTGTAAAAGTCCGATGAAGTTGGGCAACAAACTTGAAATTCTCTAGCCACCTTCTACCAGTTCGCGGTATTCCTCTGCCGTCAGTGCATCATCCACATCGTCAAAATCGTTCACTCTGATTTTGAGCAACCAGCCTTCTAAGTAGGGGTCGTCTGCAAGTTGTTCGGGTGCTTCAACCATTGCGGCATTGCTCTCAATGACGGTGCCCGTCACCGGAGACTTTAAATCTTCTACTGCTTTGACCGATTCGATCGTGCCAAAGCTTTCCCCTTTTTCAACCGCAGTGCCCACGTCAGGCAATTCTAGAAATACAATGTCGCCGAGTTGGTTGATCGCAAAAGCGCTGATGCCCACGGTGGCAATTTCACCTTCAAGTCGCACATATTCGTGAGTGTCAAGGTATTTCAGATCTTCGGGATATTCCATCGTTGTGTAATTTGGGTTCGATCGCTAAGTTCACTCTGCCTCAGAAATCTTACAAGAAAACTGCGAAGGGTAGACGATTTACTACGCCTTCGCAATCTTTCACAAATTATCGACGTGTGTCACGGGTTAATAACGACGAGAAGACCGATTGTCGTTTGACCAGTTGCCGCCCGAAGACCCTCTTTCCTCACGAGGTCTAGCTTTATTGACTTTCAGGTCGCGACCCATCCATTCAGAACCATCTAGAGCTTCGATCGCGGCTGTTTCTTCGGCATCGGTGCCCATCTCAACAAAGGCAAACCCACGCATCCGACCCGTTTCACGATCGGTGGGCAGTTGAACCCGCTTTACACTTCCATACTCAGAAAATGCTTGCGTTAAATCATTTTCCTTCACGTCGTAAGATAGATTGCCAACATAGATTGACATAGAGTTTCTCCAGAATTAAAGAGTGTGGGGAGCTACATTCGGAGAAACGTCTATTCAACGAATTCAAAACCGAAAATAAATCTTGTTCTTAACGCTAACACAGGTGGAGAAAATTGACGATGAGAGGGTGAATAGACCTAATGGTTGTCTGTTTCGACCGACATCACCATACTCTCAACATCGATTTTGCTTTAATGTAACGTTAAGTAAATAACTAGATAAGTGGAGAGATTTTTGATTTGAGTTCAGACGTTTTCTGCGATCGTTCCTGCTAATAAATCATCACCTTTGTAGCCTTAAGAGTTTTCTTTGATTCAACGCTATGAACAGATAGAGGGATTCATTTAGGGTAGATTGATCAGTGGCTCTTATTCTCTAAGCGTAATGACTTCTTCTTTTTCGGTCAGTCTCCCCATTCGAGTTGGGTTAGTGGGCACGGGGTATGCTGCCAAAATGCGAGCTGAGACGGTGAATGCAGACTCTAGGGCAAAGCTGATCGGTGTGGCAGGGCATACACCAGAAAAAACGCAGGAGTTTGGTCATGTTCATCAAACTCAATCGTTTAATATCTGGACTGAATTGGTCAAAAACCCTCACATCGATTTGGTGATTGTATCTGGCGTAAATCGAGATCATGGCACGATCGTTCAGTCAGCCCTCTCAGCCGGAAAGCACGTCGTCGTCGAATATCCTCTCTCTCTCACCGTTAGAGAAGCAGAAGCCGCGATCGCGCTAGCAACCTCTCGCAATTTACTGCTCCACGTCGAGCATATTGAGTTATTGGGCGGAGTGCATCAAGCGTTAATCAACGCATTACCTCAGATTGGCACTCCTTTTTACGCCAGATATGTGACGATGACTCCTCAAAATCCGGCTCCGCAAAAGTGGACGTTTCACCCAGACTTATTTGGCTTTCCGTTGGTCGGAGCGTTGTCTCGTCTCCATCGTCTGACTCACGCATTTGGCGAAGTTGCGACCGTGGCTTGTCAGAATCGCTACTGGCGGTCAACGCCTGACTCTGATTATTATTCTGCCTGTGTCTGTGCAGCACAGCTTCGGTTTAAAAGCGGACTGATTGCTGAAGTGGTTTATGGCAAAGGCGAGGCGGTTTGGCAACCAGAACGTAAATTTGAAGTGCAAGGCGAAACTGGTGGACTGATTTTTGATGGCGATGGCGGCGTATTGATTAATCAGGAAGGCGGTCACTCGATCGAGGTCGCGGGTCGTCGCGGCATTTTCGCTAGGGATACGACTGCCGTTCTGGACTGTTTGATTGACGGCACTCCCTTATATGTCACGCCAGAAAACAGTTTATATACGCTGAGAGTGGCAGAGGCGGCGCGGCGATCGGCAGAGACCGGAGACGTAGTTCACGTCTGATCACCTTCCTAGCTTATTGGGAACGCCTTCACAGCCGCCGGGAATGGTTGCCCTAGTTTTTGAGCCACCCCAAGCACAGCAGTAGCAGCGTTGCTCTGGAGACATCTCTTCAGCGTTGGTAAAATCGGCATTTTCGACGACGGCTCCGGTGTGAGCACCCGTCTT
>JBBRMC010000095.1:0-9490 GCA_038231055.1 Leptolyngbyales cyanobacterium | reverse complement strand
GCTGTAAGGCACAAGCGGATCTTGGAATTTATACAACGACGTAGCAGGCGGGATTGGTGGAGTCAGGTCTTGCCCCAACGGAATTTTTACGGTGCTGTTAGGCGTTTTAGGAATCGGTGGCAATCCGATCGTCGAGGTAGAAGCTTGAGTTTGAGGCAACGAACCGAGTAAGCGAACGACACGCTTGCTCTCTGGTTTTGTCTCTTCAGGCGTAAAGAGAGGAAGCCACAAAAAGAAAAATATATGAGCAGCCACTGAGCCAACGAGTGCTAGTGAAAATGGCTGACGCAAAGTATCAGGAAGGTTGCGAAAAAACGCAGAGAGAGCAGACTCAGAGGAGATCGGCTGATTCATAACATTCGTCGGGGCAGACAGATTAAAAGGCTCTACCGCTCAAATCTTAGCGCTAGAGTTCTCAGTTAGGGATCACCCATTCATTCTTTCTTAAAAGAACTTCAAACGACGAAAAAACGGTAACAAATTCGACATCCTGACCAACGGTTTGCCAAGACTAGGTTCATGCCATTAAAGTGATCTGGGTAGGCAAGCTTTGCGATCGAGATCACACAACCTTCATAAATAAGCGTTAGAACCCTGCGTATCAGGGGTAATTTTAATAACATAAGATGTCGGTGGATGATCTTGACTTTGATAATAATGGCTCTAGCGTCGCTAGACGAATGGGCAGTTTGCTGCGCGAAGCTCAGAATCGCGATAAATCTCAAATCCTTGGGGTGGGTGCAGATAGTTCTTTGGCGGTTGCGATTATCCGTGATCGCCAAGCCAATCATGGGCAGACTAACCACTATGTTGCCAATTCAGAAACATACAACTTATTGCATTGCGATGCCGCGCCCTCTTAATGTCGGGGCTGTGACAACGATCGCTTATCTCCTCTATCAGCCAGCTATGCAGCAGGAGAGCAACGCATGAAAGCTCGTGACGCAGCCAAGCAAAAGATCTTAGTGGTCGATGATGAACCCGATAACTTAGATCTGCTCTACCGGACGTTCCATCGAGAGTTTAACGTGCTGCGGGCAGAAAGTGGTCCCACAGCGCTTAACATTCTCTTAGAAGAAGGCGATGTGGCAGTCATCATCTCTGACCAGCGAATGCCGATGATGAGCGGCACTGAGTTTTTGAGTCTGACGGCAACTCAATATCCTGACATTATTCGGATCATTCTCACGGGTTATACCGATGTCGAAGATCTAGTTGAAGCAATTAATGCGGGTAAAGTTTTTAAATATGTCACCAAGCCCTGGGATGACGAAGAACTTAAGCGGGTGGTTCGTCAAGCTGCCGATACACACAGCGTTCTCAAAGCTAGAACTCAAGAGTTGCGGCGGACTCTGCGGCGTGAGTCGCTTCTCAATGCGGTTACCAACACCATTCGGAGCGCTCTCAGCTATCGGCAAATTTTGCAGACGATCGTCGAAACGGTCGGCAATATGTTCGAGGTTAGTTGCGGAATCTTGCGCCCTTTTCAAGAAGGTCAGTTAGACGGTGAAGGATTCGTTTATTGGAAAGAGAACGCTGAATCTAAGCCCCAAGATGCGCTTTTTCAAACCATTTGGAAAACATCTCAAGTTGAAGTGATTCAGGATGCCACAATCGACCCATTGATCCAGTCTCAAGATTCGCAGTGCCAACAGGCTTATCAATCGGCAGACATTCGATCGAGCTTGATCGTGCCGTTGATTTGCCAGCAGGAATTAATGGCGGTGCTGGCACTGCATCAGTGCGGAGAGTCTCGCCAGTGGCAGCAAGATGAAGTTGAACTGATTAGCATGGTGGCAGATCAGGCAGCGTTGGCGCTTTCCCAGGCATATGCTTATGAGCGAGTGCGGGCATTGGCAAAGCGAGAGTGTTTGATCAACACCATTACGACGGCGATTCGATCGAGCCTTGATCCACAAGAAATTTTTGCCGCCATCACTCAGCAATTGGGACAAGCCCTGCACGTTGATGGCTGTGCTCTATCACTCTGGACAGAGGATGATGAATATGGGCGACTGGTGGGTTTACATGATCCCAACTGGCAGCAGGATATTTCCATCGTCTCAAAAATTAATGAGTCGTCAACTATGGAGCGATCGCTGCCGCAGTCAGAGGTTCCGATCAAAGATAACCCTGTTCTCAAGCAGTTGCTCACTTCTCAGCAGCCTGTCGTTTTAGAAGACTTATCTCAACACCCAGAAATGCAGGTTAGAGAAACCTTCGTTTGCACGCCTGCTCGTGCTCTGCTGGTGGTGCCCTTAATTTCAGATGGCAAGATCATTGGCAGTATCTCCCTACGGCAAAATCAACACACTCGTCTATGGAAAACGTCAGAGATTCAACTCGCTCAATCGGTAGCAGCCCAAGCCGCGATCGCCGTTCAACAATCACGTCTCTATCAAAAAACCCGCCAACAAGCCGAGCAACTGGTGGTTCTCGATCGCCAAAAAACCGAGTTTTTCCAAAATGTTTCTCACGAGTTTAGAACGCCTTTAACTCTAATGGTGGGTCCTTTAGAGTCGGCGACAGCTCAGCAAGAGGGGTTAACCTATGAAGAAGCAACGATCGCGCTGCGAAATTCTCGTCGTCTGCTGCGGTTGGTCAATCAGCTTCTCGACCTGCAACGCTTAGACGCTGGACGAATGCAGCCGAGTTTTCGCCCGTGTGATCTAGAAGAGGTCATCAGTCAAGTCGTCGAGTCGTTCCGTCCTTACTGTGAGAAAAAAGGGCTGACGGTCACGACTCACATCAGCCCATGTTTGGCGACTTATTTAGATCTAGAGAAGTTCGACAAAGTTCTCTATAACTTGTTGTCGAATGCGATGAAGTTTACGGCAGCAGGAAAGACCATTACGATCGTGGCGAGATCAGAAGGCGATCGCTGTCTGTTACAAGTCATTGACACTGGAATCGGTATTCTCCCTGATCAAATTCCCTTTTTGTTTGAGCGCTTTCGACAGGCTGAAGGCTCGGCTAATCGCAGTTATGAAGGCACAGGGTTGGGTCTAGCCCTCGTCAAAGAACTCGTCGAACTACATGGAGGACAGATCACCGTCGAATCTATCTATGGAGAAGGCACCACATTTAGCATTTGGCTGCAAACAGGCAACTCACATTTACCCTCAGAGCAGGTGACTGAAGACCAGGCAGAACTGCAATCAAACCGGGCGGTGGTTGAGTTAGCCAATCTAGAGATAGAACTTCAGGACGATTCTGAGTTAGAGGACTCGATTCAAAACTCGAAATTTAAGATCCCAGGCTCTGACACCGCTAATATTCTCGTGGTGGATGATAACCCTGACTTACGATCGTATGTCTCAGGCATTTTGCGAAAACAAGGCTATCAAGTCTGGACAGCCCGCAACGGTGCCGAGGGATTTCAGGAAGTTAGAGATCGCCATCCTCATTTGATCGTGACAGATTTGATGATGCCGATCGTGTCGGGTCTTGACATGATTCGGATGATTCGTCGTGACGATGATCTCAAAGGCACTCCGATCGTGTTGCTGACTGCCAAAGCTGATGAAGACACGCGCATTGAAGGGGCTGAATTGGGTGCAGATGCCTACTTGTCAAAGCCGTTTAACGATCGTGAATTGCTCGCAGAAGTCCGTAATCTCTTGTCGCTCAAAGCCAACGAACAGCGCGTTGCTCAACTCAACACCTATCTCACCGAATCAGTCTTAAAACGGTTTTTGCCTCCGGCATTAGTGCAGCGAGCCGCTAAGGGTGAACTCATGCTAGATTTGCGTCCTGAGCCACGCATGATCACGGTCTTGTTTAGCGATATTGTTGGCTTCACTCAACTTTCTAACACCTTACGATCGCGCCGCGTCGCCGAACTGCTGAACGAATATCTCGCCAGCATGACGCGTGCCGTGTTTGAGAATGGCGGCACCGTTGATAAGTTTATGGGCGATGCCATTTTGGCAATCTTTGGTGCCCCTGAAGAATTGACTCCCAATGAGCAAGTTAGACGGGCGATCGCGGCGGCTCGTCAGATGTATCGATCGTTGGATGAACTCAACGATCGCTGGCAGGCTCAAGGAATTAGCCGAGTCCAGTTTCGGTGCGGCATTCATCAAGGAACGGCAGTCGTCGGTATGTTTGGAGGTGAAGAACGAGCGGACTACACAGCGATCGGTCCTAGTGTCAATATCGCTTCTCGTATTCAGGCTGCTGCAAAGCCCAACTGTATTTTGGTATCGGCTGCGGTGGCTGATTATCTCGACGAGGATATGATTACCAAAGTCAGCCCGTTAGAGCTGAAGGGAGTCGATGAGACGGTGTTGACGTTCTCGGTCAATCCTTATCTAAATGTGCCCAGGGCAAACGCGTCTTAATTTTGAGCCTGGAAAGATTTCAGTGATTAAGGGTCGAAAGCACAAATTCCTAAGACACTGACTGTGTAAGACTGCCAACATTAAGATACTGTATATGCCTTATGGAGCGCCCTAGGAGGCTTCCTGCCTTTGAAGCTTAATGGAACGAAGAGTCATCCACCGACTAGAATGAGTGTGACTTTGAGTTTCTGGGATGGCGACCTATGAATCTGGTGGCTGATTTTCAGTCCGGGCATGATCGACGACACAATGATCCTCCAAATTTGTGGCTTGCAGTTTTGGCAGGCTCATTGGTGGTGCATTTGTTGTTGCTGCTATCGGGGCGGTTGTTTCTGTTTCGCGTTAATAGTCAAAAGTCTGCGGGAGTGGCTGCTCCGATCGAGCTAGTCGATCTTTCACCAAAGTCTTCAACTAAAGCGACGCAATCTACTCGTTCAGCCGCTTCTAAGGTGATTACTGCGCCTGCGGCTTCTCAAGGTGCCGTCAGTTCGGAGACGACTGCTCAAAGCGCTGCCCCAATTCAACCGTCGATCGTTCAAAAACCAATCCCTAACCCCACTCCACAGTTAACGCCTCAGGTTGAGCCTGCTCCTATTAAGCCTCGAATTGCTGCCGCAACGCCAAAACCTCAGCCTTCTTCCTCTCCCTACGTTAGACCTGTCGCACCGACCGTGCCAGAGACGATCGCTCCAGAGCAACCAAGTTCTCAAAATCCTGACTTGCCGATCGCGAATACGCGCGACCAACCTTCCGTTCCAGATGCCAACGCTACTGCTTCGTCTGGTTCGGCAGACTCGACTAATAACCCATCAGGAGTGCCAGACCCATCAACGAGTAACTCAGGAAAGGAGCCGATCGTACCGGGACCGATTAGCTCAAATCAAGCTCTGTCATCTGAGTTGAGTATAGAGTCTAATATTGGTCAGTTAGAAAAGACTGAAGGTCCGCGCACAGCGTTTGGAGGAGTGATAAACAGTGCTAAGTCAGCTAGTCTACAGGATATCCCATCTCAAATTCTTTCAATTCAATTTCCCCCGGCGCTGAAGTTAGCTCCCAATCAAGTGATCGACTTGACCGTTTTGGTCGTGCTTGACAACGCGAGCGGAAAGGTTTTGTCTTCAGAAGTGCTCCCAGAAAGCAGAGCGTTTCAGGAGGTTTCTGGGCTGAATCCAGATGATCTCAACAGTGTTGTTAGTCGAATCTTTCGGGACTTGACGTTTAAGGTAGATGTAGAACCCGGACCTAAAGCGATCGCCCCTCAATCTCCTTGGAGGGTGCCGGTGCAAATTAGAGTCATTAGATAATTTTGCATCAGTGTAGGAGAGGGTATGTTATGATGATAACCGCTCTAGAAACGCGGGCGTAGTTTAGTGGTAAAACCTTAGCCTTCCAAGCTAATGATGCGAGTTCGATTCTCGCCGCCCGCTTATGCACATTAAACATTTATTTGTCAGTTTTAAACATTTAGCGTCTAAGTCCAACGGTTAAATGGCACTTCTGACCCTACAGACCTTTGTCATGGGTGACCGAGATGGTTTTAACCATTTAGTGTCAGACAAGAGCCATGGTCATAAGCTCCCGTCCGACTGACTTTTTTGTCTGTAAGCGCAGAAACGTTAAGAATCACCGCTTTAGCATTCCGACGGTAATCAGTCTTGGAAGGCTAAGGTTTCTTTCATTTCGGCGTAAAGTCAATCGAGTCAGTCAACTCCTATCTAAAGCAGGAGAATCAAACTTTAGGAAAGAATCGCTGTGAGGTGTAAGTTTAAACGTTGAATCTCGCTGTAGTTAGATGAATTGAAGCGGATATCCTCTAGCCTATTAAGGGTTGATTTGCCGAACGTGATTAGGAGGCAGGTGTGAACAGACAAAAAACGGTTGCGATTGGCATCAGTTTTGGATTGGCGATCGTGTTGCTATTTCCATTGACCTCATCTGCCCAATCTCCAAGCACTCCTAGCATTCCTCAGTTGACGTTACCTCGATTGACGGCTCCACAAATCACTGCTAGCACCGAGCTTGCGAGAGGAGAAGTCAGGCTAGATGGGCGAAGATTATTTGCGATCGCCGCTCCTGCCGCATCCAACCAACAAGCCAACACCCCGATCGCATCTCGTGTGCAAAACATCGAGACCAACCTAAATCGAATTGTCGATCGTAATTTTGACCCCAATCAATTGCAGGTCACTACGGCGATCGATTCAGCGAGCAATCTGCCTGTTATCTCGGTCAACGATCAATATTTGATGACGGTCACCACTCTAGATGCTCAACTGCAAGGGCAAGAACCCAGCAGCTATGCGAAAGAACTTACGCAAACCATTCGCAATTCGTTAATTGAAGCGCTACAAGAGCGGCAGACTGACTTTCTCGTGCGTCAAGGAGTGCAGGCAGTCGGAATTTTGTTTGTCATGTTTCTAGCGAGTTGGATTCTCTCTCAGTGGCAGCGCCGTTTAACTCGTCAGCAAAAGCAAACTCAAGAAGAGATTCCAGCCGATCCGGTCGTGTCGCCCAATACCGCAGAGTCGGCTAAAGTTGCGACGAGTCTAATTGTTCAGCAGCAGCTAGCTAAGCGTCAACAGCGTAATTTGAGAGAGGCGCAAAGACGGCTCTTGCAACTCGCCCAAGTCGGCATCTGGGGATCTGGAATTCTGATTATTTTGGGGTTATTTCCTTATACTCGCTGGCTGCAACCGATCGTTTTCTCAACGCCGCTCAAAATTTTAGGCATCGTGATCGTCACTTATCTCGTTATTCGTCTCAGTGATGTAGTAATTGATCGCTTCTTTGGTGCCTTAAGTGATGGAGAATTCATCAGTCCTCAAGCTTCACAAAGAATTGCCTTGCGCGTTTCCACCTTTTCTGGCGTGGTTAAAAGTTTGTCAGCATTGATGTTTATCAGCATTAGTATTATCACGATACTTTCAGTGACAGGAATTGAAGTCATTCCATTATTAGCAGGTGCCGGAATCATTGGCTTAGGTATTTCTCTCGCATCTCAAAACTTGATTAAAGATGTGATTAACGGCTTTCTGATTCTTCTAGAAGATCAATATGCTGTTGGTGATGTGATTCAGGTTGGCAAAGTGTCTGGATTAGTTGAGAATATGAATTTGCGAATCACCCAATTGCGAAATGCTGAGGGGCGATTAATTACGATTCCCAATAGCTCGATCGCGATTGTAGAAAATCTCTCTAAAGATTGGTCGCGTGTAGATCTAGCGATCGTGGTTTCCTATGACGCTGACCTTGATCAAGCGATCCATCTGATCAAACAAGTAGGGCACGAAATGGATCAATCTCCTGACTGGCAGGCAAAAATTATCGAGCCTCCCGAAGTGCTCGGAGTCGATGACTTAAACAATGCAGGTGTGACCATTCGTGTATGGATTAAGACACAACCGTTGCAGCAATGGAACGTAGGACGAGAGTTTCGGCGACGGTTAAAGCTAGCAATGGATAAGCAAGGCATCTCGATCGGGATTCCTCAACAGTCATTTTCGCTCAGAGGTGCAGCAGACGATCGCGCGTTTGACAGCGGCAGTCATCCCCCAGAGCAGGCGAATAATCTAGGGAGTGGAGAGACTCGATCGAGGTGAAGATTGCTCGTTTAGAAAGTGGGCAGATAGCGGTGAGTATTTAGCAGCTAGTCGCGAAATGAGTAGCTTACCGACCCACGATCGCTAGTGCTAATTCATCCGCGAGGGGCACGTCAACTTCTGGATTTTGTATTATTCTGAAAAAATATTTTTCTGATGTCTCTGTGCAAGAGTTGGAACTCAATTTAGATCCCGACTCGGAAACTACAGGGGTCGCATTTCTACAAGGCGGTAACGTGAAAAAACTTTTCCACTCTGCATTTTATTTGACGCTACTGACGATCGGCAGCGTGGGGTGTTCTGCGGTGAGAGACACCGACAAGGCTCAAGAACCCACCGTGAGCAAAGCGGCTCCGATCATATCAACCCAAACGACTCCAACGACCCAAACGGCTCCAATTCGATCGGGCGATAATCCTGATTATGTCGCTCAAGTTGTCAAGCAAACCGGACCCGCCGTTGTGCGAATTGACTCTACCCGCACCGTGCAGCAAGAAATTCAAGACCCGACAGTCAGGCGGTTTTTTGGTCGCCAAACTCCCCGTCAAGAGAAGGTGCAGCGCGGCACTGGCTCAGGCTTCATCACCAGCGCTGATGGACAAATCGTTACAAATGCTCACGTTGTTGAAGGAGCCGATAGCGTCACGGTGGTGCTGACGGATGGGCGAAGGCTTCGAGGTGATGTGGTAGGCATCGATCGCGTCACCGATCTTGCTGTGGTCAAAGTCAACGCCACGGGGTTACCCACCGCAAAGTTAGGAAACTCTGATAACTTGCTGCCCGGACAAGCCGCGATCGCCATCGGCAACCCTCTGGGACTCGACAACACCGTCACCCAAGGCATCATCAGCGCCACCGGACGATCGAGCGCAGATGTTGGCGTTCCGACTGAGCGCATTAACTTTATTCAGACCGACGCGGCAATTAATCCGGGCAACTCTGGCGGACCGTTGCTCAACTCGGCAGGCGAAGTGATTGGAGTCAATACTGCCATCATTCAAGGAGCGCAAGGATTAGGGTTTGCCATCCCGATCAACACCGTCAAACGCATCGCCCAGCAGCTTGCAAGCACGGGTCGAGTCGATCATCCCTATTTGGGCGTGCAAATGGGAGAGTTAAGCCCAGAGTTACGATCGCAGATCAATCAAAGCAATGTTGGGTTCAAAGTTAATCAAGACACTGGTGTGATCATCTTAACGATCGCAGAAAATTCTCCGGCGGCTCGTGCAGGGTTGCGTCCGGGTGACGTAATTCAATCGATTGGCAGCACAGCGATTCAAAGTTCTCGCCAGGTTCAAGAGCAGGTCGAAGCTGCAAGCGTCGGCAACCCCTTACAAATTACCGTCGAGCGCGGAAACCGTACAGAAGTGATCGCGGTGAAACCCGAACAACTTCCTGAACAAGAAGCTGTCGATCGTCAAGGCTAAAATGATTAAATAGCCGTTTAGATTTATAGCTGACAGGAAAATCGTCCCTAGATAAAATTCTAAAATCGGCGTGGTTGCTTTACTCATAAGTAGACAAGTCTAATGCAAAGATCAGACCATG
>JBBRMC010000094.1:0-9550 GCA_038231055.1 Leptolyngbyales cyanobacterium | reverse complement strand
ATCGGAAGAAGATTTGGTGTTGCGGGTGCATCCACGCGAGTCTGAAGCGGTTTCTATCCAAATCCCGAAAGACACGCTGGCATCGCTTAGAAAGGTAGCAGCACAGCGAGATATGTCATTAGAAGCCTTAATCAAGCTCTATGTTGGCAAATGTTTGCGTCAGGATCTGAGTCAACTGTTTACCAATCAAGTGCTAGCTTCGACTGCAAAGGTTTTGGCAAGGCATGACTATTCAGAAGACGAGGTTGCTCAAATTTTGCAGGAAATTTCGCTAGAGGCAAAGTAGATACACCTCAAAATCTCCTCGGTGCTGCCTTGAATTTTTGGGCTATGAGGCAAATAGCTACGCTCCTCAATCGTAGTACTTACTTAGCCAAAGGCTCCCTTGGTGCCAGGTAACGAAGTGCTGGAGTACTGAATTATTTGTCCGAAAAGGCTGCTGTTACAAATCTTCAGAAACCACCAAAACTGTTAAACGCTACAGTTTACAGGTTTCTGTATGAGAAAAAAGGTGTCATCACCCCAAACAATAAAACCTTGTCCCCTCACCAATGACGGGAGGTGTCCTCTTGGAGCTTGGGTACTGAAAGTTACCTGACTGTATCCTATCCATAAGTTGTTCACACGCCAACCCACTTGATCGCCAAAGCATTCTGCATCGCTTTTGCATCCCGCTCGGCATACTTCAACGGCTGCAAAAATCGATACTGGTTAATTCCAATGACGATTGCCCAATTGCTTGCCATTTACTTTTTGTCCAAGCGTTTAAACTTCAGCTTAATTGCTCCTTTCCCGGTGGCTTTTCCGCCTGCCACTAATTTAACTTCTCCTTCGCCACTGATTTCCACCGATAGCTCTACCTCATCCAGCTTCATATCCGATTCTGAACCAATCTCTTGATCGACCTGTTTGAACAATCGCCCAATCAGATGTAAGAACTGAGTCATGTTTTTCTCTAGCTGAGAAACTGGCAACCGGATCTCCTTGAAACTAGAGAAGCGTTTACGGAATTCTTCCCCCAACCTCGTTGCCCTTTGATTGGTACGGAGGTTTCATCAGCTTCGTCAGTAATGATCACAAGGTAGTCTTCTGGCATGATTGCGGAGGTAAAAGAATTAACATGATGATAACTGCTGCTGAAGTAAAAACTTCTCAGATGCAACTCTGAATTAGCTAAATACTTTCAACCAGTGCTTTCAGTCCAAAAGCGATCGTTCTGCTTGCTTTGCCCAAATCGTCGATCGCACCAATTTCACCCAATATAGGGTCAGCATCCTTCTGCCACACCACCCGATGCCTCTTCAAATCTCGTCTAAAAGAACTCTTTTTCTGCGCCTTTTGTCTCATTGATCAATTACTGATTGTCCATCGTCACCGACCCAAGAAACCCTCGCTTGCCCTTGACTATGACTTGCTGCCCCCGCCTTAACCCAAACTCACCTAAAACAGTTGCAACTCATAGTCATAACGAGTATGATTTAAGAGTTATTACCTGAGAAGAACCCAATGGTTAGAGTTCAGGAAATCCCAATCAACCAAATTCGTCGTCCTCTCTTTAGACAAAACGATCCAGAAAAAGTGGCAGCACTGATGAACTCGATCGCAGAAGTCGGTTTACAAGAGCCGATTGATGTCCTAGAAGTAGAGGGGCAATATTATGGGTTTTCTGGCTGTCATCGCTATGAGGCATGTAGCCGCTTAGGGCATGAGACAATTTTGTGTCGAGTGCGTCGTGCCCCTCGGTCAATTCTGCAAAACCACCTAGCATGAAGAAAGGTGGGGCGATGCATCCGATGATAAAGTTTTCTCCCTACACTACTCTTCTCAAAGACGCTCAATCACTTAACTGACTTACATTTCATTACACATTCGTTAACCGAGGAATTTTATGCCAACTCAAACGTCTGGGATGCCCATTGATCTTGGGATTGATCCCCAAAAGCGCCAAGAGATCGCTGAAGGTCTATCGCGCTTGCTGGCTGACACTTATTCGCTCTATCTCAAAACGCACAACTTTCACTGGAACGTGACTGGACCGATGTTTAACACGCTTCACCTAATGTTTGAGGCGCAATACACGGAGCTAGCGCTGGCAGTTGATTTGATTGCAGAACGCATCCGATCGCTCGGTTTTCCGGCTCCGGGCACCTATAGCGAATATGCCAAACTTAGCTCGATCGACGAGACTCCCGGTGTGCCTAAGGCTGAAGAAATGATTCGGTTGCTCGTGCAAGGGCAAGAATCGGTTGTGCGGACGGCGCGATCAATTTTTCCGATCGTAGACGCTGCAAACGATGAACCTAGTGCAGATTTGCTCACCCAGCGGATGCAGATTCACGAAAAGACAGCCTGGATGCTGCGAAGCCTACTCGAATAATGACAAGTTTTGAGGTATGAGTTAGATCGGTTTCTCACTCAAAACTCTATGAATCGCCCTTTAGATCACACTCCTCAATTGCAGACTTTGATGCGATCGAGGGGTGTGTCTACGTTTAAAGAACTGAGCCAAAAATCGGGCATTTCTGAAAAACAGATTAGGCGGCTGCGTCGGGGGCAGATCGGGCAGATGCGGCTAGAAACTCTTCAAAAGCTGAGTCAAGCTTTGCAGGTGACGATCGAGGATCTGCTCGAAACGTTTCTAAAAACTTCAGAAGAAACTCCTCAACCGTCTGCGTCTCTTCAGCACGAATATCAAAGGCTCCAAGCCCAACTGAGCCAGCAGCGAGAGGATCTCTGGCAAGAATTTCAACAAACGAGCCTTCAAACCTTAGAGCCGTGGCTGTTGCAGTGGTCAGCCGCCGCTTATGCTGCTCAACAAAATTCTCAATTGACGGCTGTAAAACTATTGCCACTGGTCCGACCGATTGAGCAATTAATCCAGCAATGGGGCATCACGGCGATCGGTATCGTGGGCAGCGAAGTTCCCTACGATCCCCAGTTTCATCAATTGATGAGCGGCACGGCTGAAGCAGGAGAGTTGGTTAAAGTGCGCTATGCGGGATATCAGCAGCACGATCGCTTACTCCATCGCGTTAAAGTCAGCCTCGTAGCATAGCTGTAGCGATACAATCCTATTGATTTTCCTACTGTAAATCTTTAGATAATGTCTATGTTGCAACACTTTCGCCTGTGGAGTCTGATCATTGCTTTAGGCGGTCTGACCCTTACGTCAACTATGAGCGCTGCTTCAGCAAGTACCTTAACGGCTGAGATTAGTGGATTGCGAAATCGTAATGGGCAACTGTGCTTTAGCGTGTTCTCAACCAGTCAAGGTTTTCCAACTAAGGGAGATAACGCCGTGCAAAATAAGTGCGTAAAGATCACGAATGCCCCGGTGAGAGTCACCTTTAGCGCGTTGTCACTTGGAAAGTATGCGATCGCCGTCTTACACGATGAAAACAACGATCGACAGGCAAACCGGAATTTTTTAGGGCTGCCAACTGAAGGGTTTGGGTTTTCGAGAAATCCAACGATCGTCGCAAGTCCGCCCAAGTTTGCTGATGCAGCAGTCTCCGTCTCAGGTCAAAACACAACAGCTCAAATTCAACTCAACTATTTGCTGGGTCGATGATCTATCCCATACTATCTTTTAGATAAAAATTACAGGCTCCATTGGGTCGATTAGGCTTAGCTACTCTTCATACTTGCGAGTGATGCTATCTGTGTATCAATTTGTTGCAATAAGCTATAGCAAACTAGCGCTTGAGAGTGAATAAAATGCGTAAACTAAACATCGGCTTAACAGATGAGCAACGTCAAGGCGTGATTGAACTGCTGAACAAAGATTTGTCTAGCACCTATCTGTTAATTATCAAAACCAAAAAATATCATTGGGATGTCACTGGACCAGAATTTCGCTCACTTCACCAAATGTGGGATGAGCAGTACCAAATTCTCAGCACAAGCGTAGACGCGATCGCTGAGCGGGTTCGGATGTTGGGTGGCTTTCCAGTGGGAACAGCAGAAGGATTTTTGAAGTATTCCACCATCAAAGAACACACTGGAGACGTGCCTCCTTCTGATGGTATGGTGACCAACCTAGTTGATGATCACGAGCAAATTATCCGCAGTTTGCGGGAGCACATCGATCAATGCTCTGAAAAGTTTCATGACGAAGGAACCGCAGATTTCTTGACAGGACTGATGGAAGGACACGAGGAAATGGCATGGATGCTGCGCTCCTTTGTTGAGGGCAAAGCGATTCAACCTGACGGTCAACAAGCCCCTGCAAATCTTAAGTTCCCTGCGGGTGTTAGTAGCTAATTAGTGCCGCCTGATGACTAACAGATAGATGACTAACAGATAAAGGATGAGCAACTAACCTGCTCATCTTTTATTTTTAAATAAGCGCCGCAAATGTAAACAGATGAGTCAAATTAGCTGGAAGCTGATTATTCAAGCGCAGAGGCAAGTCTGGAGTAGACAGGGATTGGGCATAGGCAGAAGTCAAAAACGGGGCATAAGTCTTTGCATCTGGGGTGGTTTGCTTAATAAAGGCAAGACTAACTCCTTGCAGCAACCGACGTAGCGGTGCAACATCCTGACCTCGGCGCTCTTTAACGAGAGTTCCCTGGGCGATCGCACCTACAAAACTTGCGGGGTCACTGACACTGAGATGAGTGCTACCGATCGCAGTCAACAAATATTTTGGGCTGGGCAACTGAATAAAGGGCTGAAGCTGTTGGCTAAAGGCAGGAGCCAGGGTGTCATCGGTTCCGGTTAAAATTAGGGTAGGAGTCGCGACTTGAGACAACCCAGATTTACCAAAGATTTGCCCAATTGCAGGGTTAAGGGCGATCGCCTGCACAACGCGGGGATCTCGCAAGCTGAGGCGATGCTCTGACAAGCCAGTTGCCGCGCATTGCAGCCAGTCCGCCGGAACTCGCTGTAGCAGATTACCGCTCCGACAAAATTGACGCAACTCGTCCAGGTTCAGTTCTGCACCCGCTAACGCCAATGCTTCGTAGCCACCGAGAGAATGCCCAATCACCGTTACCTGCTGAGTGTTGAGTTTACCTTGTAGGGAGCCCGGTTCTCGATTGAGTCGCGTCAGTTCATCCAAAATAAATTGAATGTCTTTAGGGCGATCGATGAATTCTTTCGCCGGGACAAGCTGGTCAAGATTAAAAGAAATGGGCGAACCATTTCGAGCTGTGGAGGGGTGCTCGATCGCTGCCACGGTCAAGCCATGAGACGCTAAATGACGAGCTAGATAGGCTAAAAAGCTTCGGTTTGCCTCAAATCCTGGTACGAGAACGACTAGAGGACCTTGCGTTTTGTCGCTCCAATACAGATCGACGGGCAAGTTTCGACTTCTAGCACGATCGTAGAGTGAAAGAGTCTGCTGCTGCACCGATTCAGAACCCGGATTAGCTGGATCAAAACTTGATCGAAAGTCAGAATTTTCGGTCTTGAGACTCCGCTCTAATAACGAACTGACCGCTTGACTTTTCCAGTAAGAGAAATTGAGTTGGGAGGCAAGCCCGATCGCTTGTGTGACATCTACCGTCACCGTTTCTTGAGGAATGGCTTTGAGAACTCCGATCGCATCTAACCCATTTGCCTGTCGAGCCGCTAACCAGAAACTTGCCTGAAGTTGCTCGATCGTTAACCCCGGCACCGCTTGCTGCAAGGATGTCAAAAGCTGCCGTCCTGAAGGCGACTTCAAAAGTTCATCAACGATTTGACCCCCAAAGTTGGGATCTAGCTGTAATCGACTAGTCAGCGATTTTCGTACCTGTGGCGTTAAGACAGGCGCATAGAGCTGTAGTGTCGGAGGAATGTTTCCAGTTTTAGCGAACTGCTCTAAATCTCCGACCGCAACAGATTGCTCAAATGGACCCAACCGCAGATTTAGTCGTTCTGCTGCCGAACTCGGTAAAGCCGCTCCGATCGCAAGGGCGATCGACAGAGCGCCAAACAACCCCCGAAAAATAGGTTTCAGAACTTGAGGCAACTGTTTCTGTCTTTCTATCGGTCGTAATTGTCGCTTCACGATCGCCATCCTGTGCCCGTTGTGTCAATCAATCTCTCAATTGTAGAACTGACACAAATTCTTTCCCTAGGTTCCCACAAGATTAAACCTGTTCGTCATCGGTCAATAGGTAGCCACTATCCTAGAAGCTTTACAACTCTGGTACGCGTGTCAGCTTGGCTTGACCTCATCTCGTTCGGTTCTCACCCACGTCTTCTGAGGACGAATCAGAAATTTGAAGTATAGCGGGATTTTCCAAAGAATGTAGAAGGGAATGGCAAGCAGTTCGCGCAGGGGCAGGTCAGTTTGTCCAAACTTCGCCCAAGCTACCAAGATTGCACTCATCAGAACCAACCCAGCGATCGCCAGAACTCCCACGGGCACCCACGACGCTCCCCATAAAGCTGCCCCTAGAGAACTTAATGTAAAGCCTATCCACAAGACAACCAGAAGAGAGAGTGGGGGAACGCACAGATCTAAGGCAAGGGCTAATAAATCAACCTGTCTCTTCTGCAAGGACGCTTTCATTAGAACCGGAACGTAAGTCAAGATTGACTGAAGATGCCCATGCTCCCAGCGAGTTCTCTGAGTTTCAGCAGCTTGATCGTGCTGGGGTAAACTGCCTATCACAGTGGCATCTGGGCAGAAAGTAGGCGGATACCCAGCGATCGTTAAATCTAAACCCAGTTTCATATCCTCAACAATGTGACCATTTGCCAAATCTACTGATTGAATGACTGACCACGGAAACGCCATTCCTGTACCCGTCAGTAAGCAAGGCAACCCAAAGCGCCCAAGCCCTCTTGGACGAACCAGGTTTTTCACTTTAAACGCAAAGGCAGAAATAGAGTGCTTAGGTGTGGGATGGGCAGGCTTTTCCATTAAGTAAGTCGCTTGCATCGGGCGTTCCATCGTGATCGCCCTTTGGCTTAGGGTTGCGATCGCTCCCGGCTCAACTTGACAATCGGCATCGACGATGACTACAACATCAGGCGGGTCAGTCTCAAGGAAGCGCAATCCATAGTCCAGTGCATAGCCTTTGCCTGTATGAGTTAGATCGTGGCGCTCAATCACGATCGCACCTACCCCGCGAGCAATTTCAGCAGTTGCATCACTACAGTTATCTGCAATCACCACGAGGCGATCCTGTCTTTTCAAAGCGGCTGATAGTTTTACCAATGTGGACGAGATGCCTCTCTCTTCATTGTGGGCGGGCACCAATACCGCCACTCTGATATCTTGCCAACCTGCTTGATCTGCCCCTAAAGACGTTGGAAAAATGGCAGCAGTACACTCAGTTAAAAGAATAAGGCTCAGAAACAAAATACTAGATGCACTGACGCATAAAACAATGTCAATCCCTAAGAGCAAAAGCTGACTCATTGACATTTATCTACCACCTTGATCAATTCCTATGGAAACAGATTTAGAGCTTAGAACCCAAAGATTGATGAGGGACTTGGCTAGAGGCTCATACAAACCTTGCTCAATCAGAATGGGCAATCTTAAGAGGAAAATACCAATCACGATTAGGGTTTTAATTCCCACACAGGACGTTGAGGAGGATTTCCCCAAGTCCAGTAAAGCAAGATTTCTCAGCATTTATCTAGGGCGATCGTAAAACGAGCTACAAGGCTTTCTTTACGAGCCTTTCAGCTTTTGATGGTGTATGGCACTTGCAGGAGCGCAGCATTGATTGAGTGAAGATGACTTTTCAGCTCGCCACGGATTTTGATAAAGATTGAGTCTTTGTTTGACGACTAACCAGAAAAACGGCAAATCATCGATAATGTATCGCTTCCAAAGTCGCTTAGGTTCGCAAAGGGTTCTGTAAAGCCACTCTAACCCCACTTCGCTCATCCACTTCGGCGACCGCTGAACGTTGCCTGCCTCAAAATCTATCGTGGCACCGATCGCTAAAAAGATTTTGACATTTTTTAGTTGATCTTTATATTTAGCAATCCAGAGTTCTTGCTTGGGAGCACCCACTCCGATTGCTAAGACAGTCGCTCCTGACTTGTTAATTAGGTCAACAATTTTCTGGCACTCTTCTTCATCTTTTTCAAAGCCAAAGCTAGGAGAATGTGCAGCGGTGATTATCTCTCGTCCTACTTTCGAGTTAATTTTTCTCTGCGCTTGCTTTGCTATACCAGGACCAGCCCCTAGAAGAAACACTGTAATGTTGCGATCGTTTTTGTAATAGCTATAAAAAGCTGGAAAGAGATCTGAACCTGAAAGCTTCTCTTGAAGAGGTGTACCCAAAAAACTAGAGGCATAGAGCAAAAACTGACTGTCACAAACTCGATAATCAGAAGTTTGATAGGCGTTGTAAAAGTCTTGATCTTTCTGCAATCTGATCAGGTGGTCTACATTTGGAGTAAAGACAACACCACCGAAACGCATCTTGTCTAGCAGCTCGATCATCGTGATGTTGTGGATATCAATGTTAAGTAACTCAACCTGTCTCATCACCCTCTATCCTAAAAATATATATACTGTCTTCAACGCACCGAGTAGTAAAGCAGTTAGTGTTTCTCTGCAAATAAAAGTGTCTACTTTTTCATTTCTTCAGAATTAAGAGCTTTAGTTTTTAAGCCTCTTTTCGATCATCTGAGCGTGCGTGTTCCTTTAGGAACTGCCTAGAGCTAAAGCTCAAAGCTCGCTTCACTAGATTAAGACACTTGTTTAGAAAGATATATCTTTCTAAAAGACGCTCGGCTAGAGTGAACGTCAACTAGGCACTAGACGTTTCTAGTGATGTGGGGTTAGTAAGTAATCTAGAGGAGGTACATAGGTGAAGTCAACACAAGTATCTGCGTATTTACTGAATCTTTATCTACAGGTTTGATTGCCAAACAGCGCTCTCAGTAATATCACTTAGTATTGATGTAAATCTTATACAAGTAATTAAAGTAACTCATCCACCGCAGAGCAATAGTAATGGACGACACTACGGGCAACTTTCGAGATAGAGCCTGGAACCCGCATTCTACTCTAGTGATTTAAGATTATCCAGGCTGTTGAGTAGAGGAACTAAAGCTGTACTTTGTACGAATAGGAAAAAAATACCTAGTTAAACCGTTAACTAAAAAAGAAAAAATATCAGAAACCACAATTTTGTAAGTAGAGTATTTAGACTAACGCTGTCGATTAGTATTGAATGGGCTTCAGGTAACCTGCTTTATTTTTGCAAAAGAGATTGCAACTACTCTTAGGATAATTTCTATAAATATTGCTTTATCTACTTAATAAATCTAGATCCATCTCCATCTAGCTAGATTTAGATTCATAGGTTAAGAATTTTTTACGAATGACTCGTATCGTTCTGGTGATATATTTGCCTTCGCTGATATCATTATAGCGTTTGCTCTTGACGGCATCTCCGATAAAAACTCTCGTAATTGCTCATCTGACAATTGCTGTTCTCCCCAATACTCGTGGCAAATGCCTTCTGTATCGTAGAAGTGACCAGATTCCTGTTGAAGAACTCGATCGACGAAAGTTCCATACAACAAGTATTCCGACAGATGCCATGAATTACAGACGGCTTCAATCCACCCTCGTCCAGAAACTTTT
>JBBRMC010000093.1:0-9555 GCA_038231055.1 Leptolyngbyales cyanobacterium | reverse complement strand
TAAAACGAATTTTTGTAACGTTCGGAACGAAGGGACAAGGCTCATGGCGAATCAGTTAAACATCCTCCCAACAGGACAGGTTATCACGACTGCCCTGCATACGGAGATGCAACAGTCGTATCTAGAATACGCCATGAGCGTGATCGTTGGGCGGGCACTGCCTGACGTAAGAGATGGGCTGAAGCCTGTCCATCGCAGGATTTTATACGCGATGCACGAGTTGGGGTTGACTCCCGATCGCCCTTATCGCAAATGTGCGCGGGTAGTCGGTGACGTGTTGGGTAAATATCATCCCCACGGCGATCAGTCGGTTTATGACGCGCTGGTGCGACTGGTGCAAGACTTTTCGAGCCGATATCCGCTGTTGGGGGGTCACGGCAACTTTGGCTCGGTGGATAACGATCCACCTGCGGCAATGCGCTACACCGAGACGCGACTGGCAGCGATCGGCAACGAGTCCTTGTTGACTGAAATTGGAGAGTCAACGGTCGATTTTGTCGGCAACTTTGACAACTCGCAGCAGGAGCCAACGGTTCTTCCAGCGCAGTTGCCAATTTTGCTGCTAAACGGCAGTTCGGGGATTGCGGTCGGCATGGCGACGAATATTCCGCCTCACAATTTGGGGGAAGTGGTCGATGGACTGGTGGCGCTAATCGATAATCCCGATCTGTCGGATGCGCGATTGTTTGAGTTGATTCCGGGTCCTGATTTTCCGACGGGGGGCGAGATTTTGGGGACGGAGGGCATTCGGGAAGTCTATATGACGGGTCGAGGCAGCATTCCCGTTCGGGGTGTTGCCAAAGTGGAGGAACTCGCAGTTGGTCGGGGCAAGCATCGACGAACAGCGATCATCATCACCGAGTTGCCGTTTCAGGTGAATAAGGCGGCGATGATTGAGAAAATCGCTGAACTGGTGAACCAGGGCAAGATCGAGGGCATTGGCGATCTGCGAGATGAAAGCGATCGAGATGGCATTCGCGTCGTGGTTGAGCTACGTCGAGATGTCAATCCACAAAAGGTTCTCAACGCCCTTTATCGGCAGACGGCACTACAAAACAATTTTGGCGCGATCTTGCTGGCGTTGACGGGCAACCAGCCTAAACAGATGACCTTGCGGGAGCTGCTGCAAGAATTTCTCATCTTTCGAGAAACGACGCTGACTCGGCGCTATCGCCATGAGTTAGACAAGGCAGAAACCCAGATTCATGTTGTAGAAGGTCGCTTAACAGCGCTGGCTCACCTGGATACTGTGATTGATATTTTGCGAAATGCGCCCGATGGCAGCACTGCAAAGGTGCACCTACAAGAGCGATTGGATCTCAGCGATCGCCAAGCCGATGCCATTCTCTCCATGCCGTTGCGCCGCTTGACCGGAATGGAGCGCCAAAGTCTGCAAACCGAATTTGAGGAACTCACCACTCAAATGCAGGATTTGCGGAAAGTGTTGGGCGATCGTCGCGAATTACTAAAAGTATTGAAAAAAGATCTGCGGGCGTTGAAAAAGAAATATGGAGACGATCGCCGCACTCGCATCATTGGAGTAGAGCCAACCCAAGACGAAGAAAAAGGCACCAAAAAACAACCAAACCAAAAAAACGCTCCCCAAACTCCAAACCCCAAACCCCAAACCCCAAACCTTTCCCTCTCACTAGATTATGAGGAAGAAGCCCAAGAAACCGTCGTCGAGTTAACGCAACGGGGATATGCACGGCGAATGACTCCTAAAGTCTACGATCGCTTAAGTCGCAACCGCACTGATGATAGCCCAACGACTGACCTGGAGGATGCAGACGACTTTGGAGTGCAAACGCAATTTACAACGACGGCACAATCATTAGTAGTAATGACTCGCACTGGCAAAGCGTATGCAGTTAAGGTATCTGATCTGCCTCAAGTATCAGGCAAATCTCGCGGTACGCCCTTAGTGACTCTGCTGCCTGCCGCTGCTCAAGGAACGCTTGATTCGATCGCAGGTAGTTTCATCTTGCCAGAGGACACAGACGATCAATATATCTTATTGGTCACTGAGCAGGGACGGCTAAAGCGCCTACCGCTTTCGGAGTTTTCTGATCTCACAGGTCGCGGGTTAACGGTTCTCAAGCTCAAAGAAGATGACCAAGTTCTATTTGCTAGTGTGGCTCAGGTAGGTGAACAGGTGGTCTTAGCGACATCGAGCGGTCGAGTGCTGCGATTTGAAGTTAACGATGACCAAGTTCCAATCACGAGTCGCACGTCTCAAGGCAATGCAGGAATGCGCGTTAGCAAAAAAGAAAAAGTGGTGGGTTGGGCGATCGCTAGCGCAGCCGACACGTTCTTAATGGTGTCAGAGCAAGGCTATGCAAAACAACTGCCGATTAAATCGCTGCGTCGCGCTAATACAGGCGAGTTGGGAACTCAGGCATTCCAATTCGCCACTAAAACCGATGCCCTGGTTGGGATGGTTGCCGTGCTGCCCGAAGCGCTCGTGTTTTTGTTGACCAGTGAAACCCATCTGGCACGAATTTCAGTGGACTCAATCAAGGTTGGTGCGAAGGATGGCAAGGGCGATCGGATCGTCAAACTCGGCAAATCTGAGCAGATCACTGGAGTGAGTTTGCCAATTTTGTTGAGCGATCACGCTGAAGATGAGGAATAAACAGGAAACTGTGGTCGGATTATGGGGTGGCGACTGGTCTTAATGCCGTCCCTCCCACCAGGCTCTGAGCGATCGCATCGCCTCAATCTCATCCTCTTTCGCCTCCTCTAGAAACTCATACAACCGCTCTTTGGGCACTTGGGGAAATGTCGGACTGACCTCAACTTCGACATATACCCCTTCTTGAAGTTGATAAATTCGCCATACCTTGCCATTAAAGCGCCAAAATTCTGGCACTCCGATGTTGGCATAAAACTGGTTTTTGGCAATGTCTGTATGAGTAATGTCTACTTCGACGACTAGATCGGGGGGTGGATCTTGGCTAAAATCCACATTCCGACCTTTGACGAGGGATTGATTTTGAATGTAATAGGCGTTGTCGGGTTCTGCACCTTTCTTGAGATGCGGATAGTTCATGGTGGTTGAACCCATCGTTTTTAGCCGCATTCCCATCACTTCAATCAGTGTCCGAATGAAGCACTCAATCAAACAACGGAAAAACTCGTGATCTTCTAAAGGCACGGTGATTTCTAACACTCCATCGTCATAGGTCAATCGAGAGCCACGAGACTGAGGCAGCGCCTCCAATATTTGCAGATACGCATCCCACGATAAGCCCCGCAGCACGACCCGCTGCTCCCCGACGGGCTGCAATTCAGCTTTTGGTTCTGGTGCAGCAATCACCATCTTTATTTCTCCTGACCCGCTCTTTAAATGAGTGTTGCTTAACAATGGTCTAAATTCATCCCCATCTCTCTACGCTGGGGAATTCCCGGACTTTCAAAGTCCCTCACTTGTGGGGGATTTAGGGGGCTGCAAGATCTGGCGCGACCCAACGATTCATCCTTAAATTCAGCAACGCCTCTAAATGATAGGACAATGCACTCACGATCGAGGGATCAACTCAGCAACCGTTCACCTCGCATGAATTCGTAACAACCGTTTTAGAGTTCGCCTTGCTATCTGCGTTACCATTGCAATGTTCATTTTTTGACTGCTTTACTCGCGTGGCTCAGGTTGATCTCGAAAATATCTATAAAAGTTTTCAGAAGGGAGCGGGACAAGAGTCTGAGTCTCTGGTGTTGAGCGCTGAGTTAACCCAGTCTCAACCCTCAAATTCCAAGCCTCAAAGTTCTGCTGCTGTGTTGCGATCGATTAATTTGACGGTGCAAGATGGCGAATTTATGGTGTTGGTGGGTCCGTCTGGATGCGGCAAAAGCACCCTACTGCGCCTAATTGCGGGATTAGAGGAACTGACAGCAGGTACGATTCGGGTCGGCGATCGGTTGGTCAATGATTTGCCGCCTAAAGAGCGAGATATCGCGATGGTGTTTCAAAACTATGCGCTGTATCCTCACATGACGGTGTATGACAATCTCGCGTTTGGGCTGAGACGAACGACATTTGCAAGCCGAGAGGAACCTGAAGCGCAATCTAATTGGGGTCAAAATCTTTTGGTAGGCGTAACGCGCAAATTGCCCAAAAAATTGCGCTATCAGTCCGATCGAGAGAGATCGGTCGATCGCCGAGTTCGCATTGTGGCTAAAATGCTGCAAATCGAACCTCTGCTAGAGCGTTTACCCAAACAGCTTTCGGGCGGACAAAAGCAGCGAGTCGCGTTAGGGCGAGCGATGGCGCGTAACCCGCAAGTGTTTCTGATGGATGAGCCACTCTCGAATTTAGATGCCAAACTGCGGGCAGAAACTCGCGCTCAAATTGTCAAACTTCAGCGCCAGTTAAAGACAACGACGATTTACGTCACTCACGACCAAACGGAAGCAATGACAATGGGCGATCGCATTGCTGTGATGAATGCGGGACAGATTCAACAACTTGCTACACCGCTTGAACTCTATAACTATCCAGCCAATCGCTTTGTTGCAGAGTTTATTGGGTCGCCGCCGATGAATTTTCTGCCTGTGCAGGTGAAAGATTCGCTGGGTCTAAATCATCCTCAGTTTCGTCTGACGCTGCCGGATGAATGGGCATCGACTCTAAAATCTTATGAGGGTGACACGGTTTTGTTAGGCATTCGTCCTGAACATCTCAAAGTTAGCGATTCGGCTCCTAATCATCTACCTGTGCAAGTCGAGCTAGTCGAAGCGCTGGGAAATGAGACATTTTTAGCGGTGAGTTTGGCGGGTGAAATGCTGCAAGCACGGGTAGAACCCGATCGCCCTGTGCGATTAGGCGAAGCGTTGTGGTTAGCGATCGCCCTTGAAAAAATTCATCTCTTCAACTTTGAAACCGGGTTAGCCATTCGTCCCCAATAACGAGATTTGTTCTCGTACCCAGTTCCGAAAGGCTCTTTTGGTTTTGGTTTCACCTTGTTCGTTGCAGTCTTTTAAAGACCGATAGAGCGTTTCTTTCTGCACCCAGAAAAAGGTGGGACTGGTTTGCACTTCCTGATAGTGATTATCTGAAGAAAATATAACGTGAGGACAATAGAGGTCAATCTGAGGAACTCGATCAGGTGGAAATTGAAGGCGCACAGTCAACTGTCGATCGAGCCGGGTCACATCAAAGGTGCAATAACTTACAGCAGCTCCCTCGACTGACATTGAATCTCTGGTTACGTCAAGCCGTTGCCCCCACTGGCTTCGACAATCGTGTCGCGCAGTAGGGCTGCGAGTGCCTGAGCAGTTTTAGCGAGGCGAAATTCAAGGGTCTGCGATCGACTGTAAAGGCGTTGAGCAAGAAACGATAGGACTTGCTCGTTGTCAGAGACGAGATAAAGCTGTCCTAGCAGCACAAGCCGTCTGAACATCGTTAGATCGGTCGGAGATAGAGAAGTGTCGCCTCTAACCAATACAACTCCAACGCGTCGATTCTGAGCGTCAAACTGACTCCAATTTTCCATGAGGTGCGCTAGCGTTGCGCTCAAGGGTGGTGCTGAAGTTTGAAGCGCTGCTTCAGAAACACGCTGAGATCGCGCTTGAGTATTACTCGTTATGAGAGTCAGTCCACTGACTTCATCTGCCCGCAGTGTCTCGGCGGCTGTATTAGTGGGTAGCAAGACCTGGTGAGATTTTCCGGTTGTAATCACCTCTATTCCCGCTTGCAGCGATCGCTCGATCGCCCCGTTGATGCCCTCATCTCTTTCGCTTTCAGTTTTTGACCAAACGACATCTTCCTGAAGCCACCAGGCACTCACATCTTTCTGCGTCGGTAGCTGGGGCGATTTATTGATGGGGGCAGGGGCACCTGTCGCAGTCTGGGTTGTTTGCTGCCACCAGTCATAGTGCAACTCTCCAGCGTCGTCATGTTCTTCTTGCGAATAGCGATTGGCATAAATTTTGACCTACTACTTTCCAAACACCCTCTAAGGTACGATGAAACTCACGACTAGATTCGACTACTATTTTGTGAATCTCGAACAGTTCAAGAACAAGTTTCTACTTCCTCAGCTTTTGTCCTTGTGATTAGGTTGATTGCCCATAGCCTAATGTGAAAGCAATCCAACCCAGCAATGCTCCACCCAACACCAGCCATGCTGCATTTATCTGAAATCGAAATGCTAAAATTGCGCTGACACTAGCGATCGTAACTGCCAAGCCGTCAATATAAGGGACTGTCGATCGTCCCAATGTTGAGATTGCTAACTGCATCGTTACGACCGCCATCAACGCCAATGCACTCGCATTCACGGCATCTAGAAATGCAGATGTCCATTTTGATCGACGGAGATAACAGAGTAATGGGTTTAAGGCAATCACGAAGAGAAAGGACGGCAAGAAAATTGCCACCGTCGCCACGATTGCGCCCGGAATTCCCGCCATCACGTAGCCAATAAAAGTCGCCGTTGAAAGAATCGGTCCGGGTGTAAGTTGTCCGATCGCGATCGCGTCTAATAACTGCTGTTGAGTAAGCCAGCCATACCCTTCTACAAATTCAGCCTGAATAAACGACAGCAACACATAGCCGCCCCCAAACAGAATGCTGCCGATTTTGAGAAAAGACCATCCCAATTGCCACAACGAAACTTGAGACGTTGCAACCATTGCGGCGGTTGCTTTCAAAGCGGTTCCTGTGGCAACACTGGCAATCAGAATGTTTGCTTCTTCATGGGTCTGCTTGCCGCGATCGGGGAACTGAAGCCAAACCATTCCTAAAACGCCACCCATCAAAAGCGCAATGACCTCATTGACCTGACCAAACCAGACCAGTAGAGCAACCGCGATCGCAATCACAACCAACTTGCGCGTCTTGACTACTTTTTTGCCTAATCGCCACAGTGCATCCGCTACCACAGCCAGAACAGCAGGTTTGATGCCATAGAGCAAAAAAGCAATTTGTGGGACTGCCCCAAACGCAACATAAGCCCAAGCAAATCCAGTCGTAATCAATACCGCAGGAAAGATAAACGCAACACCTGCCGCAATCAGCCCTAACCAACCTGCATAGACATAGCCGATGTGGATTGCCATCTCAGTCGAATTAGGACCCGGAATCAGATTAGTCGCTCCTAGCAAATCGAGAAATTGTTCACGCGAAAGCCACTGCCGCTTTTTCACCACTTCGGCTTCCATCATAGCGATGTGGGCATTAGGTCCACCAAACCCAATCACACCGAGCTTAAAGAAGAGGGTGGAGAGTTCTTTTAGACGATCGCGTAACGATCGCGAGGATGAGCGTTCCATAGGGTTATCTGATTGGAATTCTCTTTTAATTGGGGCGTAAAATCGCGAAGATTTCTCTAAAAAAATGTACTGTCTTTTTTGGGTGTTGATGGGTAACCTCAAGCAGCCAGGAATCTGAAAGAGCCAGTGTCTAGCGAACGAGTTTTTTGGTCAACGACCACATCTTCCTTTAAAGTGTGAAAGCTCTAAGAACGAGTTTTTGATGACCGAACAGAGATCTGCTGAGAACTGCTTAATCATTTTTACCCGCTATCCAACCCCAGGGCAGGCAAAAACTCGACTGATTCCAGCGTTAGGTGCCGAAGGAGCGGCAGCCCTGCATCGACAAATGGCAGAATATACGGTATCACAGGCAAGACTGCTTCGAGAAGATGCTGTCAACATTGATGTGCGATTTGCAGGAAGCGATCGTGCTCAGATGCAAACGTGGTTAGGCTCTGATTTAGGCTATCAGGCTCAGAGTTCTGGAGATTTAGGCGATCGGATGTCTGATGCTTTTCAGTCTGCCTTCGATCGAGGTGCAAAGCGGGTCGTCACGATCGGGACTGATTGCCCTGATCTCCATCATTCTCTGTTAACATCAGCATTCCAAAAGCTCACCACTCATGGTTTAGTGATTGGTTCTGCTACAGACGGCGGCTATTATCTAATCGGATTATGTTCTATGATTCCAGATTTATTTCAGAATATTAATTGGAGTACATCTATTGTTTATCAACAGACAATCACCATTGCAGAGAAATTAAACTTATCGATTGCGACTCTACCCGTGTTAAGTGATGTCGATCGTCCTGAAGATTTGGAGAAACTCTAGATTCTGTGACTGAATTAATATCGATTGTCATTCCTGTTCTTAACGAAGCGCGTCAGCTTTCTAAAATTCTGCACATTCAGAAACAAGCATCTGATATAGAAATCATTGTCGTCGATGGGGGAAGCCAAGACCAGACTCTAGAGGTCGCCAAGGCAGCAGGAGTTACGGTCATTCAGTCTGCGATCGGGCGTGCTCATCAAATGAATGCAGGGGCAGCCAAGGCAACAGGCGATATTCTGCTTTTTCTCCATGCTGATACGCAACTTCCTAATGGATTTAACACCATAATTCGTCATACTCTGGGTCAACCCAACGTCATCGCCGGAGCCTTTAGACTCACCATTGATGCCCCCTCCTGGAAATTGCGGGTGATCGAATGGGGTGTCAATGCGCGATCGCGATATCTACAAATGCCCTACGGCGACCAGGCTATTTTTCTCAAAACCACAACCTTTCAGGCACTGGGAGGATATCCTACCCTGCCGATTATGGAAGATTTTGAGCTAGTGAGGAAACTCAAACAGCAAGGAAAAGTTGCGATCGCGCCCACTGCTGTGATCACCTCCGGGCGACGCTGGCAAAGATTAGGCGTAGTCAAAACCACTCTGATCAATCAACTCGTGATTTCGGCATATTTTTTGGGCGTGTCTCCCGATCGGATTGCCCACTGGTATCGAAGCGGCATGAAGCGAATCCAAAAATGATGGTGAGCAAAGCATCGATTTTCAAAATTCATTAAACTGAGACAAACCGCAACCATTCTATCCAACGCTTATGGCAGTTCGTAAAGACACAATTTTTGAGCAATATCTGGCACCGATCGCTCGTCTCTTGATCGACGAATCAGCCCTGCGACGGTTTTATGAAAGCATTGACTGGCAAATCGAGAGCGATCGCTTTCGAGATCCGCAACTTATCTATCCCGATTACTACAGCAGTCAACACTTCCACAGCATTGAGAATGGCTATCTCAACATCAGCGCGGCGGTTTCTTACGATCCGATCACCCAATATGCGCTGCCTCCGAATGAGTCTTGGGTGCGTCAGAGCTTAATCGATGCCATTCAAGTCAAGCCTCGTCGCATTCTCGACTTAGGCTGCGGCACAGGCTCCACCACGCTTTTGCTCAAACAAGCCTTTCCTGACGCTGAAGTCATTGGCATTGATTTGTCTCCCTATATGCTCGTAGTTGCCGATCACAAGGCAAAACAAATGGGGTTAGAGATTCAATGGCAGCAAGGCAACGCTGAACGGACTCGCTTTCCTGATGCCTCGTTTGATTTGGTTACTGCGTCGCTGTTATTTCACGAAACGCCCCCGATCGTCGCTCAGTCCATTCTCCAAGAAAGCTATCGGCTTCTGACTCCTGGCGGTGAAGTCTTAGTTCTGGACGGCAACCAAAAAACCCTGAGACAGACCGAGTGGTTGACCCAAATCTTTGAGGAACCTTACATTCAAGACTACGC
>JBBRMC010000092.1:0-9706 GCA_038231055.1 Leptolyngbyales cyanobacterium | reverse complement strand
CGTAGTTAGAGAGTTTTTCTGCTTGCACTGGCGTTTGAGAAGCGGTTGCCTCAACCGAAGACCAGGATACAGGAAGGGATTGACTCATGGGCGGAATTCGCTCTAAACATTCCTACATTCCTTTTCCCATGACACAAATTCCGTTATGGAAGTTCCCTGGTTATCTCCCAATCTTTTCAGTCGTTTCACCAGCATATCTCGCAGGAGGCATAAAATACCTGTGTCTTCCGGCGGTCAAAGTCTATCTAAAGGTAGGTTCTTTAGCCTATTTGTTGTGTGTGGACGCACTTGCCAGCAAGATCGTCACCTGGTGTTGAATCGCCTGTAACTGCCCTGTCTCGGCTATCTCGGTCGCTGACGTTGCAGAGAATCCTAAAAGACAGTTGAGCGAGAATGTAATTGTGATTGCAAGTAGTAATTTCTCAGCCATTGTTGTTTCTCCTCTAAGACTCACACACCACTAAATAGATGAGATTGTCAATTCAAAAAATCGTTCTGAATTGATGTCAATCGCTGCTTTCAACCTTAAGAACGTCCCTGCACCTATAAAGTGCCCTATATTCTGAAAAGGAGCCGAGTTAAACATCAAGGGGTGCTGAAGTTTTTGCCTTTTTTGAAGAAGGGTTGATGAGGGTTTGCCGCCTTTCCTCGTTCTACTTCGACCGATCGGGCTGACATCTTGACCTTCATGCCCATCGCGTTCGCTTCCGGAACGATACTTGTAAAGTATGCTCGTGACTCAAAAATGACGACCGTAATTTCACAGTAATAAAATTGAGAAACTCTAAATTCAAGTAGGGCTGTGACTAGACTCAGCAGAATGGCGAACAAGACTCAAAATAGGGCTGTCTCTCGCAATTTGATGCTGTTGTGTATGGGGACGGGCGTTCTATTAATCGCGTCTCAATGGCGGCAGATCACAGCATTTCCTAATAGGGTTCTGTCTCAAATCCAGATTCCCACTTGGGTTAAGTCAGAGCCAGCGTTAACGAAACCGTCCCCAAAGGGAGCGATTGCTAAATCAGTGCGGCTCGTGGTTGATCTCAGCGATCGTCGGGTTTATGTTTATGAGAACAAGCGTCTAAAAATTAGTTATCCGGTAGCCGTTGGGCAACCTGGCTGGGAAACTCCGATCGGGACATTCAGGGTATCTCAGAAGTATCAAAATCCCGTTTGGCAGCACCCAATTACGGGAGCGAAGGTGCCGCCTGGTAAAGAAAATCCGCTTGGAAAGTGGTGGATTGGGTTTGGGGCAGTCGGAGACTTGCTCATCGGCTTTCACGGAACCAATGACGAGACGCTGGTTGGACAGCCCGTTTCTCACGGTTGCCTAAGAATGAAAAACTCAGACATTGGCAAGCTCTATCAGCAAACCCTCCCAGGAACCCTTGTTACGGTGAAACCTTGAGGGACGGTCACAGCAAAAAGCAAGGGGTTCAAACCCCTTGCCCATAAGATGCTTATCCTGAATTTTTGATCTATCGGCTTGGCTCTGACTCAAAGCTAGGCGCATATACCTGAAGCAGCGTGCTGACCTGAGACAGGATTTCGTCTTTGGAGCTTTTGCCGAGAGCTTGCCGCTCAGGAAAGAACTCAGGACGATCGAGGTTGCGAGCGATCGCTTCACCCACCTGTTGGGCAATTAATCCTTGCAGTTCTTCTTTGGCTCGCTGTCGTTGGTAGGATGCCCCCTCTTCGGTCGTAGCATAGAGCGGTAATAGGCGGTTAAGTGCATACGCCGCGATATCCCCAAGATCTAACGTGCGGTCGCTTGTCGCTTCGATCTCCGCTACTCGTGCGATCGCCTCCGTTAACACTAATTCTTCCATCACGTTAATAAATTGTTTCCGGGGAACTGCTACCACCTCGCCTGTCAGCAGTGCTCCCATCAGCCGATCGAGAGCCATATATTCTTCGATCGACAGTTCTGAGGCTGTATCGCAAATGCGCCCCACTTCAGCTTCCATTGCTGGTGTCAAATAGCCGTCTTGTAAGGCTTGTTCAACAATTTTTTCGATGCTCATAGCGCCTTTATAAACTCCAAGCAGCAGTTTGAGATAGACAACCCCCGAATCATTTTGCCCTAGATTTTGTGCTAAGCAACACTTCGATCACGCAGAATCATAAAACGTTATGGGTTTTCTGCTATTCAGGTAGCTGGGATCGTAAGCGGGTTAACGCCTCTCTTTTATCATTCCCTCAGCAAACTCCCTAAAAACTGAGTATTCTAAAGTTTATGAACTGTAATATTTCTTCTAATCTTTAGGGAACCCGTGCAAGAAGATTTCCGGTTAATCGTTGATCTCGTTTCGGTCTTGGCTGCTGCCGCCGCAGGAGGCTTACTCGCTGCACTGCTCAAACAACCTGTCCTGCTGGGATATCTGATTGCAGGTGTAGTGGTCGGTCCAACAGGGCTGGGATTGATTAAAGAACTTGTGCAAGTAGAAACACTGGCTCAGTTTGGAGTCGCCTTTCTGTTGTTTGCGCTGGGCGTTGAGTTCTCTTTTTCCGAATTAAAAAAGGTTAAAGTGATTAGTCTAGGCGGCGGTGGACTCCAGATTGCGCTGACGATTTCGGTGACTGCTCTAGCCTCTATAGGGTTGGGCTGGGTCACATCTCCGGCACAGGGCGTTTTTTTAGGAGCGATTCTCTCCCTTTCTTCAACAGCGGTTGTGTTGAAGTGCTTAATGGAGCGCAATGAAACGGGCACGCCGCACGGACAAGTGATGTTAGGCATCCTAGTCGTACAAGACTTGGCACTAGGTCTAATGCTGGCAGTGCTGCCCGCACTTGACAAACCTGTTGAAGAGATTGGGCTAGCGATCGGTTGGGCATTGCTGCAAACTGGACTTTTTGCTCTAGGAGCGATCGCTGCCGGAATTTGGGTGATTCCGCCTTTGCTGCGATTGTTGGCAAAAACTGAGAGCCGCGAATTATTTTTGCTGGGGGTGGTGGCGATTTGTTTGGGCATTGCCCTACTGACTGAGCATTTGGGACTCTCGATCGAGATGGGTGCTTTTGTCGCTGGGCTGATGATCTCAGAGGCAGAATACGCTGACCAAACGCTGACTTATGTGGAGCCACTTCGAGACATCTTCGCGGCGCTGTTTTTCGCGTCGATCGGGATGCTCATTGATCCGTTCTTTCTCTGGAACAACCTGGAGTTAATTTTAGGATTGGTCGCGATCGTGTTTGTCGGCAAATTTTTAATCATCACGCCCCTGGTTCGGCTATTTCGCTATCCCCTAAAAACTGCGCTGATCGCTGGGTTAGGACTTGCCCAAATCGGAGAATTTTCCTTTGTGCTGGCGAGTGAAGGGCAAGCATTGGGGTTGGTGTCACGTCGCGTCTATCTGCTGATTTTAGGCACCACTGCTGTGACGCTGGTGCTAACGCCCTTTGTGCTGAGATTAGTGCCCAGACTGTTTACGTGGGCAGAGGCTTTGCCATTCCTCAAGAAATATTTAGAAGAAAGTGACGTACCGTTAGCGATCTCAGACGATCTGCCAACTACGAATCATGTTGTAGTGTGCGGCTATGGGCAAATCGGACGAAACATTGTGCGATTGTTGCAGGATCGCGGCTATCCCGTTGTGGTGATTGACCAATCAGAAAGCCGAATTCAGCAAGTTAGAGACGCGGGACTTCCTTATATTTATGGCAATGCGGCGAGTCTTCATGTGCTAGAAAAGGCAGGGGTGGCTCATGCCCAGGGAATGGCGATCGCGCTTCCTGACCCGATGAGCACTCGTCTTTGCCTCAAACGCGCCCTCGAAGTTGCCCCAGATCTCGACATTGTGGTTCGCGCCAATCAGGGAAAAGACATTGAGTTGCTTTATCAGTTGGGCGCACGAGAAGTCGTTCAGCCAGAATTTGAAGCTAGTTTAGAACTGTCAGCCCACTTATTAAACGGGGTCGGGTTGCCGTTGCCAGCGATTCAACGAGAAGTTCAGCAGATTCGCAACTCACACTATTCAGAACTGCGTCCAGAACGCCCCTCTTCTGAGATTTCTCGCGAACTAAAGGCTGCAACTGACGAGATGAACAGTAAGTGGTATTCGCTTCCTCAAGAGTCGCCCTTGATTGGCATGACGTTAGAAGAAACTGATATTCGACAGTTGACGGGCGTGACGTTGATGGCAATTCGGCGAGCGGGTGGGGCTGAGCTAGACTACCCCGACGCGATGACTACATTAGAACAGGGCGATCGCTTATTGATTGTGGGCGAACCGAATGAATTAGGTGCATTTTATGAGTTAGCGAAGGGAGAAGCGGCGGTGCCTGCGCCTAATGCGTCTTGTCAGTGGATACAGGTGTTTGAAAATAGCACGATCGTCCGCAAAACGTTGTCTGAGATCGATTGGCGACGGCGATATGGGATTCAAATTCAAGCGATCCGTCGAGAAAATAAATTTTTGCGCTTTCCTAACGATGATGTGGATGTGCAAGCCGGCGATCGCTTGTTGCTGTGCGGTAGTTTTCACTCGCTCAATCAAGCAACCACCTCAATCTCGCCCGAAATTGACCTTTCTATCCTACCGATTTCGATGCCTTCGTTCAATGGAAGCACTGTCTCGGAGAATCAAGGAGAGGGCTAAGCTTTTGGTTTGACGTAGACGATCGCTTGCCGCCAGACGATCGCAGCCTGGTCATACTGATCCGACACACAGATACAATGTTGATCTTGCCAGCGCATTTTGCCAGTCAACAGGTCACCTGTGACGAGTTTCATTTCAACTTCGGTTTCTTCCCGAATAATCGTTTGAATTTGACGAATGCTCGGCAGTCCTGTATCCAGTTCGATAGCCATGCTGGGTTCCTTTCTTAAAATGATTGGGTTAGCGCTGAGGGTACTATTCTGCTGACCCCTTAATTTATAGTTCCTCAACTGTTGTAACTCTACACACTAACGAATCTATGAGTGTCGAATTTGTTAAATATCACGGGTTAGGCAACGATTTTATTTTGGTTGATAATCGCATGTCGTCAGAGCCTTCTTTGACTCCCGATCAAGCGATCGAGTTGTGCGATCGTCACTTTGGCATTGGTGCAGATGGCGTGATTTTTGCCTTGCCGGGATGTGATGGCACCGATTACACCATGCGGATTTTTAACTCGGATGGGTCAGAGCCAGAAATGTGTGGCAACGGAATTCGCTGTCTGGGTCGATTTTTAGCCGACCTTGAAACCGCCGATCGAGGAGTTTCCAAGCAGAAATATCTAATTCACACTCTCGCAGGAGTGATGACTCCAAAACTTGAAGCAAATGGTCAGGTCACGGTCGATATGGGAGTGCCTCACCTGTTAGCCGCAGAGATTCCGACAACGCTAGCGGCGGCTGATCAACGGGTGATCGATCAACCGCTAGACGTGGCAGGTCAAACGTGGCAGGTGACCTGTGTGAGTATGGGAAACCCTCACTGCATCGCGTTTGTAGAAGATGTGGCGGCAATTCCTCTAGAGCAAATTGGTTCTCAGTTTGAACATCACGCTGTCTTTCCGCAGCGCACCAATACTGAGTTTATTCAAGTCGTGAGACCGGACTATCTTAAAATGCGCGTGTGGGAACGAGGCGCTGGGATTACCTTAGCGTGTGGAACGGGAGCTTGTGCTTCTCTCGTCGCAGGGGTGCTGACGGGAAGATGCGATCGTCGTGCCACGATCGAGCTACCAGGCGGGTGTTTAGATATTGAGTGGACGATCGACGATCGGATTTATATGACAGGTTCGGCGACGAGAGTGTTTTCAGGAACGTTGTGACCTACAGCGTGTAAGTGAAGTTGTCCACGATCATGCCAGGAACCCAAGTTCCGCCTAGATTGCGATGCTCGTAAGTTCCCACATCGGGAATGAACTCTTGAGAGTCGGTTAAGGCAACGAGGTTTTCGCCCCAAAATTGGTAGAGGCTGTCATCAAATCGCAGGTTCTCGATCGGTGCCACAATTTCGCCGTTTTCGACCCAAAAACACGCGTAGCGAGTCATGCCCGTAATGCGTCCGGTGGAGCGATCGCTCCAGTTCAAATAGTGCAGGTTTGAAAGATATAGCCCGGTTCCCAACGTCGCCAGGATGTGACCGCTCGGTAAGTCACCGGGGGCAATTTCTGGCGATCGCAGCCCTTCTCCTTGATCTGCGCCATTGGCAGCTAGGTTATATTCCTTGGCTGTTTGAGACGAGACGAGCATATTGACCATCTCTCCGGTTTCAATAATCGGCAACTCTATGGGCGCGACTTCGCCCAAATCGTTGAATCGAGGCACCAGCCCGTGGCGAAAATTTTCTCTCAAGGTGAACTTGGGCGAGAGCTTTTTGTCTCCCCGACGCAGGGCTGCAAAACAACTGCTGCCCTGCTGATAGGATGCCTCACTAACCCCGCCCCACGATAATATATCGACCAGTTCAGAAACTGCGGCAGGTGCCAGATAAGTGCGATATTGCCCCCGATCGATGGATTTGGGCGTTTGGCTGAGAAGACTAATCTGTTGTCTTGAGTCTTGAATTTTGGCGGCATAGGCAGCTTGATTCCAGCGATCGCCTGCAAAGGTTCCCTTAACCGCTTGTCCCTCGACCGTAAACAGCGAGTAGTCTAATGAAAATGATTCAGTGGCAAACCAGTGCTTTTGTCCGATCGAATCGGCATAGGCGCGAATCATCGAACCTGCTGCGTAAAGACCTGTGAAATCTAAATCGGCAACGATCGACAACAACGTCGGCACCACGTCCTCGATCTCCAGCAGTTCCCCGGTATAGATTTCTCGACTCGTGGCAGTGCCAGACGGAAGCACCAAATAGGGATTAATCGGAATCTGAGAGACTTCTTCTCGCAGCGCATCGAGAGCGGCTTTAGCGCGTAGTTGATCGACCTCCACATCGCCTGTAAAGGGAAACGAATGAGAGCTATTGTGCTGATCTCTCATCAGCGTTAGAAACAACATGCTATCGTTCACCGATCCGGTTTGGCGCACTTTGGCGTGATTGAATCGAGTAAACTGACTCTGCTCACTGGTGAGACTCAGCGTAAAGTGTTCGTCAGGTTTAAGAGCGTTCCTGATTGCTTCAACCAACTGATCAAAGCTGCTCTCCAAGTAACTCTGTATCATGATCCGCCCCCAAACACTTCAATATCGGCAAATACTGCGATCGGAGAGCCATGCCCGACTCGAATCGCCTGATTGGGTTCTCCTTTGCCGCAAAATGGAGTGCCATACATTTGCCAGGTAGAGCGATCGCCAACTTTAACCAGACTGCCCCAGAACTTGGGCGTGATGCCGCGATAGTTGGGATTTCGTACCGTCTTTGTCAGTTTGCCATTTTCGATCAATTTGCCATATTCACAACTGAACTGGAATTTATGACGCTGGTCGTCGATTGACCACGATCGATTGGACTCCATGAAAATGCCCCGCTCGATGCTGGCGATCGTCTCGTCAAAACTGTCATGTCCAGGTTCAAGATTCAGGTTGCCCATACGGTCGATCGGTGGACGGTTCCACGAAGACGCTCTAGTACTAGCGACTCCCGGAACTCCGGCTCTAGCTTGACTTTCAAGGCTCCCTAACCCCCGCATTAAGATGCCGTCTTTGATCAAATATTCCCGATTAGCCGGAGTGCCCGTATCGTCAAAACGGTAGCTGGCAAACTCTCCCGACACGGTCGGATCGAAGGTGATATTCATCAAGGGCGACCCGTAAACGCGCTTGCCAAAGTCTTCTAGCTTGACAAAACTGCCGCCTGCATAATTTCGCTCATCTCCGAGAATCCGATCGAGCTCTAGCGGATGTCCCACACTTTCGTGAATTTGCAGCAACATTTGATCCGGTGCTAACACTAACGTCGTGGTTTCTGTCGGACATTCTTCGGCGGTGAGTAGCTCGATCGCTTGAGTCCCGATGCGATGCACTCGCTCCCACAAATCGGGGGTGACGAAATATTCCATCCCGCCTTGATAGCAGTGAGCCACTCCTCCGTTATCCGATCGTCGCTGCACGATCGCGCCTTCTTGAGCCGTGGCAGAATAATCAGTGCTAATCATCCAAAACTTTTGATGCGCCTCAGAGCCATTGCTGCTGACAAACCAAGTTTCCGTTTCGGTCGTGATGGCGGTGGCGCTTGCCTGGACGATGTGATCAGAGACCTTCAACGTGTGGCAAATCTTCGTGAGAATCTCGCTGATCTCACCCGGCGTCAGCACGTCAAACGGCTTAAGAATGGGTGAGGTGTAGTCTTCAACGACCTTGGGACGAGCCGCGATCGGAGTGGGATAAATCGTCCATTTGCTAGCCGCGATCGCGTGACATTGTGCCGTCTGTGCTGCTGCCTGGACACTTTCTAAGGTTAGGGAATTGGTTGCACCATACCCAATCTGACCGTTCACCAACACTTCGACCATGATGCCCTGAGTCGTGCTGGCGCTGTTATATTCGGGGATGCCGTCGCGAACCGTGCGATAGGTAGAGGCTTCGTGAGTAGCTCTCAACCCAACCCAGTCTGCCTTAACTGTAAGAGATGAAAGCAGTTTTGATAATTCAACAATCATTATTAAAGGTCGGATGACTCATGACCAGTTCCTCTTTGACTAGGAATGTGGATTAATAAGACCCAGACTTTCCCTCACCCTAGCCCTCTCCCAGCAGGAGAGGGAACAAGATTCTAGCCCTTCTACCTTGGGGAGAAGGGTTGGGCGAGGGCTTCGCCCCACTTCGTGAGGAGGGCAAATTTCCGGCATTATTAAATCCACAATCCTAGGTTCATCAAAAAGGACTGGAGGAACAGTTAGGTATGCTCTAGTTTAACTACGATGCCAGAGAGTTACCCCTCCCGGTTTGTCAATCAGCGTAATTCCCTGGTCTTGAAGCTCGTTGCGAATCCGATCGGCTTCTGCAAAGTTCTTGAGGGTCTTCGCGTCTCGTCTTTGCTGAATCTTGACCTCGATTTGAGCGTCGGTCAATCCATCCGGTGAAGTTGCCTCCGCTTCTGGTTTGGCTTCTAGACCTAGAACATCTGCCAAAACGACCAAGGTTTTCCACTGCTCGTTTAGAGTGTCTAACGGTGCATCGGTTTTGCCCTGATGAACGAGGAGATTCCCTTCCCGCCGTAGTTCTTTAGCAATCTCAAATAAGACCGCCAACCCGCCAGATGTATTGAAGTCATCATCCATTGCAGTTTGAAACGCATCGGCAACCGATTGGTTAATCGATAGAGCGGATAGGTCGGCACCTCCCTGCTCATATCCAAAGAGCAGCCCTTCTTTGAGGGTGTTCCAGCCGTTTTGAGCCGAGGCAAGGCTTTCCTCGGTGAAATCGATCGGTTTGCGATAGCTAGCTCCCAGCACAAAGAGTCGAATCACCATTGGGTCAATGCCTCTGCCATCGAGCAAATCGCGAATCGTGGTGAAGTTGCCGAGAGATTTTGACATCTTCTCGCCGCTAACATTCACCATGCCATTGTGCATCCAGTAGCGAGAGAGAGGTTTGCCTGTCACTGCCTCTGACTGAGCAATCTCATTTTCGTGATGAGGAAAAACCAAATCATTGCCGCCAGCGTGAATGTCGATCGTGTCGCCCAAACGATCGCGCACCATTGCTGAGCATTCAATATGCCAACCGGGACGACCTGCGCCCCAAGGCGACTCCCAGGCGGGTTCTCCAGGTTTAGCCGACTTCCAGAGGGCAAAATCAGCCGGATCGCGTTTTTGCGGCAAATTCTCT